>CAXMQD010000655.1:0-6814 GCA_964194965.1 uncultured Acidimicrobiia bacterium
GGCCATGGGGGCCGCCGGGGTGTAGATCTCGGTGGTCGCCGTATCATTAAAAAACGTGGTGTTGTTGGTCTCGGCCGTGGCACTGTACTAGGCCGCGCCCTAGAGCATCATCTGATTAAATTATTTTGTGAATATTTGTGATCGTATGTGACAGTATTTATTATTTACCCTCTCATTATTTAGTTGCGCCGTTAACCGTATTGGTTAATTATTTCCGTGCAGTCGTGAGTCCCCGCGACTGTTTTCGAACCCATCCATTTATACCCTCAAGGGGGCCAGAAAAGGCCCTCTTTTTTTGTGCCTTTAGCAAACCAAGGTGTTTACCATGAAAAATGCGAACCAAGCCCTGCGGAAAGGACGAGCCATGGTGCCCAGAAATTATGCTGCGCTCACTACGATACTTCTGTCGGTTGGACTCATGGCAGCCGGATGCGCCACGCCAACTTGGACTTCTCCGCCGGGGCCGGAACGGTTTCAAATAGGCTACAAAGATGGGTGTGGCTCTGGTTTTGCGGTGGCCGGTAGTTTCCTCTATGAGCGGATCGATAGCGCTGAACCCGCTCATAATGACGCCAACTATGTTCATGGCTGGCGAGCAGGATTCCGGGACTGCAAGAGGAAGCAGAACCGCATTCAGGCCACGCTGCATTCAATGTTTGGTCCTGGGAGCTAAGACCAGGCGACTCCGGAGCGGCCCCGAGGAGTCAGATCCGCGCATGACGGCGATGGATTTTGGCACCGGTGGTGCGGCCGGGGTCCGCGTTTTGCTCATGCGAGCCCTGGAGTCGAGTGTAAAAGGCTCGCACACCAAGGCCGCAGAGCGCTTCTCGCGGCGCCAGGTCGAATTGGAGGATGCCTCCCCCTGACCCAGCCCCGGTCGCTAGAGCCGAGCCTGCCGCACGCCTGAGTGAGGCGCAAGTTGCCTTGCGAGAAGGACGCCCGGCGCATTCGGGTCGAGCAACTTGCCAATTTTGGCCGCGGCGTCCCCGCCTAGTAGCAATTTCCAGATCCCCTCGTAGGGTGGCGGGCCTACGTCTCTAATGGCCACTGCGGAGACCACAAATACGACGTTGGAAGCCGGGATGCGCCCTGAGTACTGAGTGACCATTTTGCCGGTTTCTCCATCGCCAATTTGCTTCGGAGAGAATGGTGTTCCTCTGACGGGAAATGGCGGTAGAATGTCCATGATTTTGGTTGCCATCTGGAAAATAACGCTTGAATTTGGGGGAGTTGCACGATGAGGAGCTTTTCGACATTAACAATCATCGCCGTGACGGCGCTCATGCTGTCCGCTTGTGGCATGGAATACAATCGGGCGCTCGACACCACGCCGTCGGGCTCCGCTTTCGACAACCACCTGTACAAGGAATACATCGACCTCGCCGGCGAAGAGACCGGAGAGATCGATTACGGCAACGCGGATGTCTTCGCGACGAGGGCGATTGCCGCGGCCGCCGGTAATTCCGGCGAACCCGAGGAACTGGCCAATCGCACCCTTCCCGAGGGCACCGAGGGCGACTTGCAGGTGGCGCGCGCCACCCTGGTCGGCGCCTTCGCCAATTCGGCCAAGGAGAAGATCCCGGATCAGGCCGCCCGAGCCCAGGCGATGTACGAATGCTGGATGGAGGAGCAGGAAGAAAACATCGAACCCGACGATATCGCCGCCTGCCGGGCCGCCTTCGAAGAAGCCCTGGTTCAAATCGCCGATGCGTTGAACCCGCCCATGGCCGCCTCCCCGATGTCCGAGCCGGCATCGCTGCCGCCGGTTCCCGGGCCTTTCGTGGTCAATTTCGGCTTCGATAGCTTTGACCTCGACGACACAGCGATGGCGGTCATCAAGAATGCATCCGCCGCGGCCAAGGCGGCCAAGATCACGGGCGTCAGGGTCACCGGTTATACCGATCTGGCAGGCAATAAGGATTACAACCTCGGCCTGTCCAGGGCCCGCGTGATCGCTGTCGGCAATGCGCTTTTTGTCGAGGGCGGCGCCACCCGCAAGAACATCGTCAAGGAATGGCGCGGCGAGGAGGCCCCCCGCGTCAGCACACCAGACGGCGAACGCCAAGCATTGAACCGCCGGGTCGAGATCGTGTTCACCCGCTAAGCGCTACCCCTTCCATCGAACACGGCCCCGGGGCGCCGCGACAATCGGCGCCCCGACCCTGTGCGGGTTGACGCGGAAAAAGCGGCGTTCGACGAACTGCTCTGGATTTGGCACGCGGCCAATCCCGTCGCGGCCGCCGCTGAATAATGCCGGTTCGGAGGAACAGGTCACCCCGAGAGCGGTGACGAAAGATCGAACTCCGCCTGGAATATGCCCCTTCCCCGCCGCCCGCGCGTCGCAGTGCGGCGGGGCACCGGGTAAACCGAATCGACTGGTACAGGGGACTAACGTTCGGAAGCTTTGCTGTGTCCAATACCGCTATATCTCTGTGCATATTGTCGCTCGCACTCCGACAGCTTGTAGCCGAAATAGTTTTCCCGGCAAAAGGCCAAGGAGCGGTCCAGATCGCTCGCGCAGCCCGCCAACGCGGTATAGAGAACGACGGTCGCGACGCCTGATAGGAGAACTCTGCGCATAAATCATTCCAATCGCGATGTAGAAACAAAGTGGCTCGGAGATTCGGCGGGATTTTAGCCTATACGGCCGGAGATCGCGACACAGCGCCCCCCCGACTACCGGCCCCTGGCTACCGGCCCCTGAATTCGGGCTTGGTCTTGTCGAGGAACGAACGGGTGCCGATTTGGAAGTCCTCGGTATCGAAACAGGCGAAGCCCTCGTCCCGTTCCGCCTGGCTGAGCGGCGCGGGATCGTCGAGGCGGCGCAGGAACTGCTTGTGCCAGCGTGCGACCAGCGGCGCGCCCTCGGCGATGCGCCGGGCCGTATCCATGGCCTCGCGCGCGACCTCGGTGTCGGGCACGACGCGGGTGACCAGACCCTTGTCCTTGGCCTCGGCAGCGCCGAACACCCGGCCCTCGAGCAGAATCTCGAGCGCCACCGCCCGGCCAACCAATGCCGCCAGGCCGGCGATCTCGTCGTAGGCCATGACCAGACCCAGGCGCATGATCGGCACACCGAAGCGACTCGACTCGCCGCAGATGCGCAAATCGCAGAGCGCCGCGATCTCGAGCCCGCCGCCAACACAGATACCCTCGATCAGCGCCACCGTCGGGTGCCGGCAGTTCTGAATCGCGTCCAGGGTGTCATGCAGGATCTGGCCATAGGCCTTGGCCTGGCCGGCGTTGGCGCGCTCGGTCTCGAACTCGGAGATGTCGTTGCCGGGCGCGAAAGACTTGCCGCCGGCCCCACGCAATACCACGCACCGCAGATCGTCGTCCTGGGAGAGTTCGGTCATAACTTCGCCCAGGCGCCGCCACATCGGCTTGGTGAGCGCGTTGAGCTTCTCCGGTCGGTTGAGCACGACGGTGGCGATGGCGCCATCGCGCTCGATGAGAATGGTGTCGGCCAAGTCGATCTCCCCTATTCCCCCACCCCGCCCGACAGGTAATCCATCGCCGCCTGCACGCCACCTTTCTGGTGGGGCACGCCGGCGGCCGCCAGGCCCATCTCGACGCCGGCCAAGGTGCCGGCGAGCGAAAGCTCGTTGAAGTCGCCCAGGTGGCCGATTCGGAATACTTTGCCGGCAACCTTGCTCAGGCCGTTACCCAGCGACATGTTGTAGCGCTCCAGTACGACCTTGCGGAAGCCGTCGGCGTCATGACCGTCGGGCATCAGCACCGCGGTCAGGGAATCGCTGTATTCGCGCGGCTCCTGGCACAGGATCTCCAGACCCCAAGCGCGGACCGCGCGGCGGCAGGCCTCGGCCAGGCGGCTATGGCGCGCGAATACGGCCTCCAGCCCCTCTTCCTGTAGCATGGCGAGGGCCTCGTGCAGGCCGTAGAGCAGGTTGGTGGCCGGGGTGTAGGGGAAAAAGCCAGTCTCGTTGGTCGCGAGCATTTCCTCCCAGTCCCAATAGGAGCGAGTCAGACGCGCACTCCCGGACGCGGCGCGCGCCTTGTCACTGATGGCGTTGAAGCCGAGCCCCGGGGGCAGCATCAATCCCTTTTGGGAGCCGGCCACGGTGACGTCGACGCCCCATTCGTCGTGGCGGTAGTCGATCGACGCTAGCGAGGAGATGGTGTCGACGAAAAACAGCGCCGGGTGCTCGGCGCGATCGATGGCGGCGCGAAGCTCGCCGATGCGGCTTGTGACTCCGGTCGAGGTCTCGTTATGAACCGCGCAGACCGCCTTGATCTCGTGGCCCTTGTCCTCGGCCAGCTTGGCCTCGAGCGCGGCGGGATCGACGCCGCGGCGCCAGTCCCCCGACACGAAGTCGACGCTCAGGCCCAGACGTTCCGCCAGGCGCCGCCACAGGGTCGCGAAATGGCCGGTCTCGAACATCAGCACCCGGTCGCCGGGTGAGAGCGTATTGACCAAGGCCGCCTCCCAGGCGCCGGTGCCCGACGCCGGGTAGACGATCACCGGCGCCTCGGTCTTGAACACGGTCTTGAGGCCGTCCAGGACCTCGCGCCCCAAGGCGCCGAAATCGGCCCCGCGATGGTCGATTGTGGCCCGGTCGATGGCGCGCAGGATACGGTCCGGCACGTTGGTCGGCCCAGGAATTTGCAGGAAGTGCCGCCCGCTGGTGTTGGGGCTGTTCTTGGCCATGGTGTCTCGCCCGCCTGTGGTTGAACAAGGCCGCCGGAAAGCTGCGGCTGGTCTGATTTTTGCATTATGCATGCATAAAGGTTGCGTTTCAATCCATTCCATTTCCAACTAAAAACGACTGTTTAGTTTTTATTTTCAATCTATTAGATCGTTTTTTAAGCCATTCTCCTCACAAATCTCCTATCTTGAATTTTGCATTCAAAATGGTAAATTCCCTTGGTTCCGCTTGCCGTACCGATCCGAGGCATCATGAGTCAAGCCACAACGACGGTCCGCGAGGGCGCAACAGCCGCGGCCGCCCGTCCCGCCGATTCCGGGCTCGCCCAGCGCCTGCGCCGAGAGCTCGAAGGCGAGGTCCTGTTCGACGCCTTCAGCCGCGGCCGCTATTCCACCGACGCCTCGATCTATCAGATCGAGCCGATCGGCGTGGTGGTGCCGCGCGGGCCGGAGGACGTAGTCCGGGCCGTCGAGATCGCGCGCGATGCCGGCGTGCCGGTGTTGCCCCGCGGCGGCGGCACCTCCCAGTGCGGCCAGACCGTGGGCGAGGCGCTGGTGGTCGACGTCAGCAAGCACCTCAACCGGGTGCTCGACGTCGATCCCGACCTGCGCCGGGCGACGGTCCAGCCGGGCCTGGTGCTCGACCAACTCAACGCCTTCCTCAAGCCGCACAATCTCATGTTCCCGGTCGACGTTTCGACCAGCAGCCGCGCGACTTTGGGCGGCATGGCGGGCAACAACTCCTGCGGCGCGCGTTCGATCCGCTACGGCACCATGCGCGCCAACGTGCGTGCCATCGAGGGGATCCTGGCCGACGGCAGCCGCGCGCGTTTCGGCGAACTCGGCGAACTTGGCGCTCAAGACGGTCCCACCGCCGAGTTGACCGAACGCCTGTTGGCGCTGGGCCGGCGCGAGGCGGCCGAAATCGCCGCCCGCTTCCCCAAGCTGCGGCGCCGGGTCGGTGGCTACAACATCGACGCACTGACCAGTAGCGCAAAGAACGGCAACGCGCCGATCAATCTGGCCCACCTGCTGGTCGGCTCCGAGGGCACCCTGGCGTTTTCCACCGCCATCGAGCTCGACCTCCAACCGATCCCGGCGCACAAGGCGCTCGGCGTCTGCCACTTCCCAAGCTTCTACCAGGCGATGGACGCGACCCGGCACATCGTCGCCCTGGCGCCCACCGCGGTCGAGCTGATCGACCGCACCATGATCGATCTGGCCCGCGGCATCCCGCTGTTCCGCGCCACCGTGGACCGCTTCGTCCAGGGCGCACCGGAGGCGCTGCTGCTGGTCGAGTTCGCCGGCGAGGACCTGGACGCCCAACTGCGAGGCCTGGCGCGGCTCGACGACCTGTTGGGTTCGCTCGGCTTCCCGAACGCGGTGGTCGAGGCGGTCGATCCCGCCTTCCAAGCGGCGATCTGGGAGGTCCGCAAGGCCGGGCTTAACATCATGATGTCGATGAAGGGCGACGGAAAGCCGATCTCCTTCATCGAGGACTGCGCGGTGCCGCTCGACGACTTGGCGGACTACACCGACCGCCTGACCCGCGTGTTCCGCAAACACGGCACCACGGGGACCTGGTACGCCCATGCCTCCGAGGGCTGCCTGCACGTGCGTCCGGTGCTCAATATCAAGCTCGAGGCCGACGCCAAGAAAATGCGCGCCATCGCGGAAGAGGCCTTCGCCATGGTGCGCGAATACAAGGGCTCCCACTCCGGCGAGCACGGCGACGGCCTGGTCCGCTCCGAGTTTCACGAGCCCATGTTCGGCGCCCGCATGGTGCGCAACTTCGAGGAGGTCAAGGCGGCTTTCGACCCGGCCGGCCTGTTCAATCCGGGCAAGATCGTGCGCCCGCCCAAGATGGACGACCGCAGCCTGTTCCGCTTCAAGCCCGGCTACGCAACCGAAGATCTGGATACCGGCTTGGACTGGTCGGCGTGGCGCGGCTTCGCGGGCGCGATCGAGATGTGCAACAACAACGGCGCCTGCCGCAAGTTCGACGCTGGCGTCATGTGCCCCTCGTTCCGCATCACCGGCGACGAGCAGCACCTGACCCGCGGCCGCGCCAATGCCCTGCGCCTGGCGCTCTCCGGTCAGCTCGGCCCCGATGCGCTCACGTCCGACGCCATGGCCGAGGCCATGAAA
>CAXMQD010000656.1:0-4247 GCA_964194965.1 uncultured Acidimicrobiia bacterium
GTGCTCGACCGGGTCTTCGACTGCCTGACCGCCTGGCTGGCCCCGATCCTCTGCTTCACCGCCGAGGAGGCGTGGTGGGCGCGCGACCGGGAGGGGGGCGGCATCGAGCCCGAAAGCGTCCACCTGCGCGTTTTTCCGGAAATCCCGGACGCCTGGCACGATCCGGCACTGGCCGGGACCTGGGCCAAGGTGCGCGAAGTGCGCCGTGTGGTGACCGGGGCGCTGGAAATCGAGCGCGCCGAAAAGCGCATTGGCTCCAGCCTGCTGGCGCACCCGAGGGTCTACGTCGGACGGCCCGAGCTGGTGGCCGCGCTAGACGGCCTCGACCTGGCGGAGATCGCCATCACCTCCGGGGCGACCCTCATTGCCAAGACGCCGCCCGTGGATGCCTTTACGATCGAGGAGATCGCCAGCGTCGGCGTCACGGCCGGCCTCGCGGACGGCGAGAAGTGCCAGCGCTGTTGGATGGTTCTGCCCGAAGTTGGCAATGGCGATCGGTCGCTGGATACCTGCGACCGTTGCGCCGACGCTGTGGCGCAACTCGGCGCCGCGGCCGACTAGCCGGCGCTGGGCGGCGCGGACATGGGCGAATCCACTCCACGGCCCGGCGACGTGTTGAGACTGGCGCTCGGATTGGCCGCCATAATTTTGGCGCTCGACCAAGCCAGCAAGTGGGTCATTTTGAGCCAGGTCATGGCGCCGCCACGGGTGGTCGAGATAACTGGCTTTTTCAACCTGGTATTGACCTACAACACCGGGGTCAGTTTCGGTCTGTTCGGAGGCGCGGGTGCTGCCTGGAAGCCTTGGGTGCTCGGCGGATTGGCGGTTGTGGTCAGCGCCGGACTGCTCTACTGGCTGGCACGCCAACCCGAACGGCTGCTGGGGCTGGCGGTCGGTTTTGTCGTCGGCGGCGCATTGGGCAACGCGGTGGACCGGGCGCACCAGCCCGGCGTGGTGGATTTTCTGGATTTCCACCTGGCCGGATGGCACTGGCCGGCCTTTAACCTAGCCGATAGCTCGATCTTTCTGGGGGTTGTGATCCTGGTCTTCGATGGCTTGTTCCGGGGGCGTGACCGGAGTAACAATGAGGTCAATTAGAAAAATAACGGGATAACCAGGGGGGGCTAAGACGATGAGGTGCGACGTAATGCTCCGATTTTCACTGATTGCGGCCCTGGTATTAGCACTTTCCGCCTGCTCGGGCTTTCGGAAACAGATGGGCCTTACCAAGCAGTCGCCGGACGAATTCAAGGTCGTGGCGCGGGCGCCGTTGACTTTGCCGCCCGATTACACGTTGCGCCCGCCCGAGCCCGGAATTCCACGGCCGCAGGAGGGCACCACCAGCCAGCAGGCGAGAAACGCGGTCTTCCGAATTGAGCAGCCCCAGGCCGCAGCCTTGGAGCCGAATATCGAAAGCGGCGACCGCTCGCTCGGTGAGTTGTCCCTGCTCAAGGCGGCAGGTGCCGGCCAGTCGGACCCCAATATCCGGCGCGTCATCGACGCCGAGACCAACCGAATCAACACCGAAAGCGGCGATTTCCTTGAGGCTTTGGTGTTCTGGCGCGATCCGCTGGAGCCGGGCGAGGTGGTCGATGCCGACGAAGAGTCCAAGCGCCTGCGCGAGAACGCTGCGCTGGGCAAACCCGTGACGGACGGCAAGACGCCGACAATCGAGCGAAAACACGAGGCGTTGCTCGAAGGGCTGTTTTAGGCCGCGGGTTTAATACCAATGATCCTTAGTAATGGCCCATAGAGACGGCTTCCCAAGGTTTTCGGCCAGGAGCGCGTGGCGTGGCGGTGCCGGCACCGCGAGCCGCGGGCGACGCCGCCCGAAAGCCTTGGGAAACCGCCTCCGGTCGCGCGGGCGAACCGCCGGGGGCGTCGGGAAGCCTTGCCGATGACCCACATCGCCCGCGACTCCCCTCCTGCCCGGCGGATCGCCCGCGCGATCTCTATGGGTCATTACTAAGGATCATTGGTATTATCCACCAGGCCGCCGGGGCGAGAGAATTCCGGCAGCCGATCGATCCGACAGGGGAGGGGAAAGGTTGCGGCGCCGTGGCGCCGCGCCATATATATGCGGCGCGTTTTCGCGCCGAGATTCTTGCTACCTGGAGGCCGTATGCCACGCCTGTATCGTTTCGTACCCGCCGCGGGCCACGGCCTCGCCGCTTGCCTGCTCGCGGTCGTGACCCTCGCCGTTCTGGCCTCGGTGAGCCAAGGCCCGGCCGAGGCGCGGGTCTTCGATCCCGAGACCTTCACGTTGGACAACGGCCTGCAGGTGGTGGTGGTCACCAACCGCCGCGCCCCCATCGTCACCCACATGGTTTGGTACAAGGTCGGCGCCGCCGACGAGGCCGCTGGGGAGTCGGGCAACGCGCACTTCCTAGAACACTTGATGTTCAAGGGCACGGACAAGCTGGGTCCCGGCGAGTTCTCCCACATCATCGCGCTCAACGGGGGGCGCGAGAACGCTTTCACCAGCTACGACTTCACCGGCTACTACCAGACCGTGGCCCGCGATCGGCTCGAAATCGTCATGCAGCACGAGGCGGACCGCATGGCCAACCTGCGCCTGACCGACGAGGTCGTGCTGCCGGAGCGCGAGGTGGTCCTCGAGGAGCGGCGGAGCCGGGTCGACAACAATCCCGGCGGCAAGCTGCGCGAGATGATTCAGGCTTCGCTGTTTCTCAACCATCCCTATCGAATTCCGGTGATCGGCTGGGAGCACGAAATCCACGAGCTCTCCACCGAAACCGCGCTCGCCTTCTACCGGCGCTGGTACGCGCCCAATAACGCGGTCTTGATCGTCGGCGGCGACATCACCGCCGCCGAACTGCGCCCGCTTGCCGAGAAGCATTACGGCGTGATTCCGGCGCGGGCGGTGCCGGAGCGAAAGCGGGTTGCCGAGCCGCCACAGCACGCCCCGCGGCGCTTGACCCTCAAGAGTCCGCAGGTGAGCCAACCCGGGATCTCGATCTCCTATCTCGCGCCCAGCTATGGCAGCGCCGACAGCGAACACACCTACGCGCTCCAGATCCTGGACGAGATACTGAGCGGCGGCGCCACCAGCCGCCTGTACCGCGGGCTCGTGGTCGAACAGGCGGTCGCTGCCAGCGCCGGCAGCGGTTACCGCGCCACGGCCTACGACCTCGGTACCTTCGACTTCCATGCTTCGCCGCGACCCGGCGGCGACATCAACGAACTCGAGGCCGCCCTGCGCGCCGAGATTGCGCGGCTGCTGGAGGGCGGCGTTACCGAGGCGGAGGTCGCCGCCGCCAAGCGCCGGCTGCGCGCCGCCGCCATCTTCGCCCGGGATTCGCTCGGCACCGGACCCAATATCTTCGGCCGCGCGCTGACCACGGGACAAAGCGTCGCCGACGTCGAATCCTGGCCCGAACGCATCGAGGCGGTCACTGTCGAGCAGGTCGATGCCGCCGCGCACGCGGTGTTCCTGGACAATCGCTCCGTGACCGGATTGCTGCTGCCCGCAGAGTCTGGATGACAATCGACATGACCCTTCCGGGAGCTCCGACATGAAGCAGCGATCCTTCGCCATCGCCTTATTTCTGGTCCTGGCGGCGGCCCTGCCTGCGACCCTGCCCGCGGGTGCGGTCGAGGTGCAGCGAGTGATCAGTCCCGGTGGGGTCGAGGCCTGGTTGGTCGAGGACCACGCGAACCCGATCATCTTCCTCGACCTGACCTTCCGCGGCGGCGCCGCGCTCGATCCGGCCGGCAAGGAGGGTTTGGCCAACCTCGTCTCCGGACTGATCGACGAGGGCGCCGGCGAGTTGGATTCACAGGCCTTCCAGGGCCGGTTGGCGGACCTGTCGATCAGCCTTTCGTTCTCGGCCGGGCGCGACACCTTCGGCGGCGAGATGAAGACCCTCAGCGAGAACCGGGAAGTAGCCTTCGAACTGCTGCGTTTGGCCCTCACCGAGGCGCGCTTCGACGACGAGCCGGTGGCGCGCATCCGCAGCCAGATCCTGGCCGGTCTGGCGCGCGATTCGCAGGACCCGAAAAGCATCGTCGGGCGCACCATGAGCAAGGTGCTGTTCCCCGAGCACGCCTATGGCCGGCCGGTCGACGGCACCGCCACCAGCGTATCCGCCATCACCGTCGCCGATCTGCGCCAATTCGTCGCCGACCGCTTCGGCCGCGACCGGTTGGTCGTCGGCGTGGTCGGCGATATCACCGCCGAGGAACTGGCGCGCCGTCTGGACGAGACCTTCCTCGGCTTGTCGGCC
>CAXMQD010000657.1:0-2866 GCA_964194965.1 uncultured Acidimicrobiia bacterium
TCGGCGACAGTGTCTACGTGAGCACGCCCGCCTACCTGCGCGTGATGGCCGAGCGGATCAAGGCGTTGGGGGTCAAGCCCGAGCTCGAGTGCTTCGACACCGGCCATATACGCTTCGCCAAGGCGTTGATCGACGAGGGGCTGGTCGATTCGCCGCCACTGTTCCAGATTTGCCTCGGCATCCCCTGGGGCGCGCCGGCCGACACCGCGGCCATGAAGAACATGGTCGACATGCTGCCGGAAGGGGCGGTCTGGGCCGGCTTCGGTATCTCGGCCATGGAGATGCCCATGGCGGCGCAAGCGGTCCTGCTGGGAGGTCACGTGCGGGTCGGCCTCGAGGACAATCTCTATCTCGAACGCGGAGTCTTCGCCAGCAATGCCCAGTTGGTCGAGAAGGCGATCGAGATCGTCGAGCGTATGGGTGCGCGGGTGCTCGGCCCGGCCGAAGCGCGCGACAAGCTCGGCCTCAGGGCGCGGAACTAACCCAACAAGGCGCCGCCGGCGAGGACCCGCCATGGCCAGAATCGATCCCCAAGTGCCGCTAAGGTTCCGCTTAGCCCGAAAGCGATTCGGTATGGCCGTCGACGGCCATCGCTTGGCCTGTGATCTTGGCCCCGGCGTCGGAGCAGAGGAACAGCACCATCTCGGCAACATCGGACGCATCGATAAAGCTGCGCAGGGAGGTCTGGCGCATATAGGCTTCGCGCACCACCGCTTCGCTGGTGCCGCGCGCGGCCGCCTCGGCGGCGATCACCCGATCCATGCGCGGCCCGTCGATCGATCCGGGGCAGACCGCGTTGGCGCGAATGCCGAAGGGTCCGAGTTCGATTGCGAGCGTCTTGGTCAGGCCGACCAACGCCCATTTGGACGCGACGTAGGGCGCACGCAGGGGATAGCCGAACAGTCCCGCCGTCGAGGAAAGGTTCACGATCGAGCCGGCGCCGGCCGCCTTGATCAGAGGGATGGCGTGGCGCAGGCAATAAAACGCGCCGTCCAGATTGACCCCCAGGGTACGCCGCCAGTCCTCGATACCGCAGTCTTCGGTGGATCCGGTGGGACCGGCGATACCGGCGTTATTGATCAGCACGTCGAGTCCGCCGAGACCGGCGCGTGCTTCCTCGAACAGGCGCGCGACCTGATCGGGATCGGCCACGTCGGCGCGGCTTCGGCCGATTTCCGGCCGCGCCTCGGCCAAATCGTTCAAGCCGGTCGCATCGACGTCGCAGACATGGACCCGCGCGCCGGCCCGGTAAAAGCCCTCGGCGATGGCGCGGCCGATGCCCGCGGCGCCCGCCGTCACCACCACGCGCTTGTTCTCGAGACCCCGAACCATCTGACACGTTCCCCGCTGCGATCTGATTGCTTGGGTTCTCTTAACCAAGAGTGCGCAAAATGGCGAGACCGGAAATTGCCGCGGCCGGATAGGGGACGCCAGCCCGGGAGCGAAGGAGGGCGGACATGAGCGATTCCGAAGTTGCCACCAAACGCCGGGGCGGCCGCCAAGCGCGCCGCGAACTTCGGGCCGCGCCGCTGCCCGCCGAGGCACGGCCGGTCAAGCCGGGCATGGAGGGCGGCTTGTATCGGCCGCTCACCGACACCGACATCGAACGCATCGACCGGGCGGCGCTCGACATGCTCGACCAGGTGGGTTTTAGCGACGCGATCCCGAGCTGCGTCGAACTGGTGACCGCGGCCGGTGGGTCGGTGACCCCCGAGGGCCGGCTCCTGTTTCCCCGGGCATTGGTCAAGAACGCATTGGCCACGGCGGCGCGGAATTTCACGCTGTGCGCCCGCGATCCGGCCCACGATATCGAACCCTGGGGCAAGAAGGTGCATTTCGGCACCGGGGGCGCCGCCGTGCACATGGTCGACGCCGAAACCGGCGAATATCGGGAGTCCACCCTGGCCGACCTTTACGACATCGCGCGCCTGCTCGACCGGATGGAGCACGTCCATTTCGTCCAGCGCCCGATCGTGGTGCGCGATCTGGAGAGCAGCCGGGAGCTCGATATCAATACCTGCTATGCGGTGGTCTCGGGCACCACCAAACACGTCGGCACCAGCTTCTTCCAGCCCGAGCACGTGGACGAGACGTTGCGCATGCTGCACTTGATTGCCGGTGGCGAGGACAAGTGGCGCGCGCGGCCCTTCGTCTCCATGTCGGCCTGCTTCGTGGTGCCGCCGCTCAAGTTCGCCGAGGATGCCTGCCGCTGCCTCGAAGCCGCAGTACGCGGCGGCATGCCGGTCCTGCTGCTCGCCGCCGGCCAGGCGGGCGCCACCTCTCCGGCGGCGTTGGCCGGTGCGGTCGCCCAGGAGGTCGCCGAGGTGCTGGCCGGGCTGGTCTACGTCAACCTGATCTCGCCGGGGCACCCCTGCATGTTCGGCACTTGGCCCTTTGTTTCCGACCTGCGCACCGGCGCCATGAGCGGGGGCAGCGGCGAGCAGGCAATCCTCAGTGCGGCCTGCGCCCAGATGGCCCAGTACTACGACCTGCCCGGCGCCGTGCCCGCGGGCATGACCGATTCCAAAGTGCCCGACGCCCAGTCCGGATTCGAGAAGGGCTACACCGTGGCGCTGGCCGCCCAGTCCGGCGCCAACCTGATCTACGAGGTCGCCGGCATGCACGCGTCCCTGCTCGGTTTCTGCCTGGAGAGTTGCGTTATCGACAACGACATGCTGGGCTCGATCATGCGCACCGTGCGCGGCATCGAAGTCACCGACGAGAACCTCTCGGTCGAGGTCGTGCGCCAGGTCTGTACCGAGGGACCGGGCCACTTCCTGGGCCATGACCAGACCCTGGACCTGATGGAGAAGGCCTACGTCTATCCCGAGGTCGGCGACCGCAGCAGCCCCAAGGAATGGATCGA
>CAXMQD010000658.1:0-2892 GCA_964194965.1 uncultured Acidimicrobiia bacterium
CGGCCACCCGGATCGAGAGCGGCGCCCAGCCCGGCGCCACCACGGCCACCACGGCAGGGGGCCGGGTGCGGGCGCGCTATCTGGTGCTCGCCTGCAACGGCTATCTGGAACGGCTGGAGCGGCGCATCGCGCGCCGGATCATGCCGATCAACAATTATATCCTGGCCACCGAACCCTTGGGCGACGACAGGGCGCGGGAGATCATCCGGGACGACGTGGCGGTCAGCGACACCAAGTTCGTGATCGACTACTACCGGCTCTCCGCCGACAAGCGCCTGCTGTTCGGCGGCGGCGAGACCTACCGGCGCGCCTTTCCGGCCGATATCAAGGGTTTCGTGCGCAAATACATGCTGCGGGTCTACCCCCAGCTCGCCGACGCGCGCATCGATTACGCCTGGGGCGGGACGCTCGCGATCACGCGCAACCGCCTGCCCGGCTTCGGCCGGCTGGGCCCGGGGCTGTTCTACGCCCAGGGCTTCTCCGGCCACGGGGTCGCGCTGACCACCCTGGCCGGCAAGCTGATCGCCGAGGCGGTGGCGGGCAGCGCCGAGCGCTTCGACGTCTTCGCGCGCCTGCCCCAGCCGAGCTTCCCGGGCGGCACGCTGCTGCGCTGGCCCGGGCTGGTCGCGGGAATGCTGTATTACGCGTTGAAGGACCGGCTGTAGGGGGCGAAATCGGCCCCGGAAGGGGAGCCGGTCTAGGCGGCGCGGCTTCGGTCCAGCGGCGATCGCTGTTGGTCCGTGCTTTCGGCCAACAGGCGCACCAACAGTTCGACCGAACCCGGTTCGTCGAAATCAGGATCGACGGGCCGCGCCCGATCTTCGAGGGCCTGCTCCAGCGTCCGCAACGGCCGGGTTAGATAGGAACTGATCATGACTGCCTTATGCTTTCATGAATTGCGAAAGATACCGTAGTGCCGAATTCGAATGCCGCAGCACAGCAATTCATAGGTATGCAATTAGGCTGGTTCGGTTAACAAAGGCTTAAGAATCCAGATGTTGTGAGAACAAAAAGCGCCCGGCACGAATTATGGACCAGAGGTGCGGGCGCCGCTCAAGACTGCCGGCGCAGCCTGTCCAGCGCCCGGCGGTCCTGCTTGGTCGGCCGTCCGGCGCCGGGCATCCGCGCGCCGGGGGGCCGGACGCCGGCAACCTGGGGCAGGCGGCCTTCGACGCTGGGTGGTTTGAGGTCCTCGTAGAGCGCCTGGGCCTCGGTGGCAGGGCCGCGCCGCTGCGCCAGCACCAGCACCTTGACGACCCGCACGTGGCGGCCCTGGAGAAAGGTCAGCACGTCGCCCGGCTTGACCCTGTGGTGGGCCTTGGACACCAACTCGCCGGAGATGCGCAGCTTGCCGGCGTTGCAAGCCTTGGTGGCCAGGCTGCGGGTCTTGAAGAAGCGGGCGTACCACAGCCACTTGTCGGCGCGCAGGACCACCTCGGTCATTTGCCCGGCTCGAAGTCGCGCAGCTTGGCGAAGGGCGAGTCGGCCGAGGGCGCGGCCCCGGGCCCCTTGCCGTTCGTGCCCCCTCGCCTGGCGCCGCGTTTCGGCGCCCTGCGCGGCCGGGCGCGGCCGAAACTCACGCCGGTATCGTTGCGCCGCACGCGGTAGCCGATCGCCGCGAGCGCGGTTTCCAGTTGCGCCGCGCCGCAACCGGTCTGACGCTCGAGCTTGGGCGTCGGCGCAAAGAAGCCCTGCTCGGACAAGCGGTAGGCCTCGTGAGCCAGGCGCTCCAGGGCGTCCGCGCGCAAGGCGATCGCGGTTCCATGTTCCAACCGGCGGTAGCCGAGCGCCCGGCACAGGGTCTCGTCCAGCTCCGGCCCAGGTTCGAAGCAAAGAGCGCCGGGCGCCGGCAGTTCGGGCAGCGGCCGCTGGCGGTGCACGGCGCCGAGCAGGGCGCCGAGCCGCGCGCGGCCCGGATCGAGCAGCGCGGGCAGGAACACGCTCTCCCGGCCCAGACGCAGGCCGAGCGCGCCCAAGGCCTTGCGGTCGGATTTGCTCAAGCCTCGAATCTGTGCGGCGCCAGCGCGGCGCGGCATCAGGCCCAGGGATTCGGTGAGTTGGTACAACAGGCCCCGGGCCGGACCGCTCAACTTCGCGCCGCCCCCATCGCCCCCATCGCCCCCATCGCCCGCGGCGCCCCCATCGCCCGCTGCGCCCGCTGCGCCCGCGGCGCCCGCGGCGGCCGCGGCAATGCCGTAGAGCGGCGCCAGTTCGGCTCGCAGAAACTGGCGCAGCCAGGTGGCCAGGCGTCGGCGCAGGCGTTCCCGGGCGCGGCCATCCAGAAACTCGCTGGCCAGCGGCGCAATCCGGGGCGCGAGCGCGGTCTCGCCGGCGCCGAGCCGGCCCACCACCGCGCCGTCCCAGGACAGGCCACCCGCGCCGTCGAGCGCGAAGGTGGTGTCGTCGGCTCGCTCCAAGCGCGCCAGGCGGGCCGGAATCTCGGCCACCAGAACTCGGCGCACCGCGGTCAGCAGCGGCTTGGCGTCCGGACCGGAGACCGCGTTGTCGAGCTGGAAATGGAAGCCCTCCAGGCGGCCGGCGGTCTCGCCTTCGACCACGACCTCGCCATCGGGCTTGACCGCCGCCAACAGCTCCCCGCCGGCTCGCAGGCGGCTAACCAGGGTCGCGGTGCGGCGGTCGACGAAGCGCTGAGTCAGGCGCTCGTGCAGCGCGTCGGACAGTTTGTCTTCGATCGCGCGCGCGCGGCCCTGCCAATGGGCGCCGTCATCCAGCCAGTTGGCGCGATGGGCGACGTAGGTCCACGTGCGGATGTGGGCGATGCGCGCGGTCAGCGCGTCGATATCGCCGTCGGCGCGGTCGAGGCGGTCGATTTGGCGCGCGACCCAATCCTCGGGCAGGCGCGCTTCGGGGGCCACCAGAAATTGGAACATG
>CAXMQD010000659.1:0-2924 GCA_964194965.1 uncultured Acidimicrobiia bacterium
AATATCTTGCGCCGACGCATTTTTACGGTCAAGCGGGAAGCGTCGAAAACGGTCCAAAAAGCACGAATCTTACCCGGCCCGGGCGCCGTGTTCGGGGGTAAAACGGAAACGTCTAATCGAGATTCGCCGCCGCGAGGAAAACGATCACATCCAACGGCGGCAGGTCGATGTCCTGTTGGGTCAGCATGGCGTGGATTTGGCCGCGATGGTGGGTCTGGTGATTGAACAGCGTAATTAGGATCCGATCGCAGCGGTTGGTGAAGCTGCCTTCGAGAGACATCGGGCGGTAGGTGATCGGGCGTTGCAATTCCTCGTCGCTCAGGCCTTCGACCAGTTCGATCAGCGCCGCGTCCTCGATTTTACGTGCCGCGCGCAGTGTTTCGAAATCATCGTAGAGAATCTGATCCAGGCTTCTAATGCCGTGATCCACGCCCTTGATGCGGCTGGTCCAGGCGCGGTCGACCACCAATAGGTGGTTCAAGGTATTGTGGATCGAGCCGAAGTAGGCCTTGCGGTCCTCCCGGTAGTCCGCGTCGGTCAGGCCGGCGACGCAGTCGTAGACTCTCTCGTTGACCCAGGCGTTGAAGCGGGCCATGAGCGCGATGTTGTTCACGGGGTTCTCTCCTCCCATTCCGTGGCGCCGGCGCCGCGATTACGGCCGTCCACGTGCGATGAAGTGCGGGTTCTCGAAGCCCGGTTTGCCATAGCCGAGCGGGCTGCCGTCATCGGCCCGGGTGACGCTGCCGCCGGCCGCCAGCAGCACCGCATGCCCGGCCGCGGTGTCCCACTCCATGGTGCGGCCGAAGCGCGGGTAGAGGTCGGCCGTGCCGCTGGCGACCAGGCAGAACTTGAGCGAGCTGCCGGCCGCCACCTGTTCCGCCACGTCGTAGTCGGCGAGAAAACGGTCGAGGTCCCGGGCCACGCCGTGGCGGCGGCTGGCCACGACCACCAGGCCATCTTCGGGTGGCCGGCGCGCCTCGATGCCCTTGGGTGGTTGACCGGTCTGGGAGAACGTGGCGCTGCCGGCGCCGGCCCAGGTCATGGCCATGGCCGGCGCGTGCACCACGCCGGCGATCGGCGCGCCGTCCTGAATGAGCGCGATGTTGACCGTGAACTCGTCGTTGCGCGCCAGGAACTCTTTGGTTCCGTCGAGGGGGTCGACCAGCCAGAACAGATCGCCGGAAATATCGGGCCGGGCGCCCGCCGCCATGGCTTCCTCCGAGACCACCGGAATTTCCGGAGTCAGATTTTCCAGCGCCCGCAGGATGAAGGTTTCGGCCGCCTCGTCGGCGTCGGTCACCGGCGAATCGTCGTCTTTGCCGCGCACCTCGATATCCCCGCCCTTGGCGTAGTGGGCCAGGATCACCTGGCCGGCGCGCTCGGCGATCGAGCGCAGCGCCGCAATCAGATCTTCGTCGTCGATATCCTCGATGTCCTCGTCGAGGTCGTTATCGAGATTGTCGGGGCCGTTGCCACCGTCACCGTTGCGTCCGTCCATCTGGTGGCCCTTTCCCACGCCGGGCGCCCGGGGGGCCTGGCCTCGCGCGCGATCATAGGCGAGCGCTCCAAGGGGTCAATCCGCGATCTGCCCGCGATCTCCGGATTTACAATCTCCATGGGTCATTATTAACCCTCTTTTGCTAAAGTTTTGGCGATCTGGCGACGAAACCGCGAGGCGAGGTGACTGGCATGTCGAGCGAGGACGAGATGGCGGCACGACGGGGCCGCGGATCGGTTCCCGATTCGGGTTCCGCCCGTGTTCAGAGGCCGGACTACGAGGGCCGGGTCGGCGAGGTCGCCGGGATCGCCGTGACCAACGGATTGCTTGGCTTGGTCACGCTCGGGTTCTACCGCTTCTGGGGCAAGACGCGGCTGCGCGGTTACCTCTGGGGCCGGGTCGGCTTCGACGGCGACGCCTTCGAATATTCCGGCACCGGGATGGAACTCTTTGTCGGTTTCCTGGTCGCGATTGCCATTCTGATCCCCTTGGGCATCCTTGGCAGCGTCGTCGAGTTCACCTTTCCCGCCGATGAGACGGTGCTCGCGGTGAGCGGCATCGTGCAGGGCTTGGCGATCGTTTTCCTGGTGCAGTTCGCGATCTACCGGGCCCGGCGCTACCGTTTGACTCGCAGCCAATGGCGCGGCATCCGCGCCGGACAGACGGGCTCGGCGGTGCGCTATGCCTTTGTCCAGCTTTGGTGGTTTGTCGCGGTCGGATTGACCCTTGGGCTCGCTTACCCGGTGATGCGCGCGGGCATGCAGTGCTATCGCACGGAGAACACCTGGTTCGGCACCGAGCAATTCACTTTCGTGGGCGGCGCGGGGCCGTTGTTCGGGCGCTGGTTGCTGGCCTGGCTGCTGCTGATCCCGACTCTGGGCTTGAGCTACGCCTGGTACCGGGCTGGGGAGTTCCGCTACTTCGCGGCCAGCACCCGTTACGCCGGCCTGACCTTCGGCTCGGAGTTGAGCACCGGCCGGGTGATCTGGATCTGGCTGCGTTACATGCTCGTGCTGGTCGCGATAATGGTTGCGGCCGGCGCGATCGCGAGCCTCATCATGCCGGGCTTTCTTTACGGGCTAAAGACATTGGGCGGCGGCGACGAGGAGGCGATCGTGGCAATGATGGAGTCTATGGGCTCGACCTTCTTGCTGCTCCTGTTCGCCATGATGTTCGTCGTCGGTATCGCGGCCGGCGTGGCGCGCCTGGCGCTTTTCGTCCATCCCATGCTGGGTGAGATTTGCCGCACGCTGACCCTCGCGGGCGAAGCCGACTTCGACGCCACCCTGCAGAGCCAGCAGGTGCGTCCGGCGCGCGGCGAGGGTTTCGCCGATGTCCTCGACGTCGGCGCTATCTGATTCCGGTCACGCGGCGTGACCGCCTATCCCGGCAGTTTCAACGATGGCCGCAGCGCGGCGCGGCGGGA
>CAXMQD010000660.1:0-7692 GCA_964194965.1 uncultured Acidimicrobiia bacterium
CCGGCATTCACGGGCCGGCGCTGATCATCGTCGGCAGCGTGGTGAGCCTGCGTGGCCAACTGTCCTGGTTCGAAGGGACGGAAGAGGCCCGATCGGCCGATTAACGCTTCACAGCCAGCGGAAGCCGGTGGCGGCGTTCCACAGGAAGTAGGCCGCGCCGACGAAGATCAGGGCTTCGAGATACAGGGTATGCACGCGGATCGGCGTGTTGCGCACGATCCAACGGCCGAGATAGGTGCCGGGGATGGTGCAGAGGCCGATCAGCAAGCCCCCGGCCGCCAGGGTCTGGGTCAAGAGCGGCGAAAAGCCAAATATCAGCGATTTGATCACGTTGACGCTGAAGCCCAGCGCCGCGACCGTGGCGACCAGGGACTCGCCCAGCAAGCCCGCGCCGAGCATGAACGGTGCCAGCATCATGCCCGCGCCGAAGGTGGTCCCGGAGATCAGGCCGAAGGGCATCCCGGCGAACGCCAGGCCGCGCAGCCCGAAGCGGAAGCGGCGCGCCTCCAGGCGCCGGCGCAGGGGCACGGTCGCGATCAGGAAAATGCCGAGCAGCAGGGCGACGTGATGCACCGGCAGGGTCACGTAGAACACCGCGCCGGCGACGACTCCCGGCGCCGCGGCTCCGAAGAGGTACAGAAAGGCGCGCCAGTTGACCGCGTTGCGGAACGCCCAGATACGGGCGCTGTTGGAAACGATCATGGCCATGGAAGTCAGCGGCACGGTCTCCTTGACCCCGACGATCGGGGCCAGGCAGATGGCCAGCAATAACCCGCCCGCGAAACCGCCGACGCTGTGAAACACGGCGGTGCCGAAGGCGATCGCGGCGATCAAGACGTAGGCCCCCGGTTCGAGGGTTTCGAGCACCGTCATGCCGCCGGACACCGGGCGCCCGAATCGATTTCGGGCAAGGCTTATCGGCCCTTGAACTGTGGCGGCCGTTTCTCGACGAAAGCACGCCGCCCCTCGATGTAGTCCTCGCTGTCGAAACAGCGGTCGACCAGGCGCTGACACAGCTCGAGGTCGCGATCGGCCGGGTCCTTGAGCACCTCTTGGACGATGGTCTTGGCCGCGATCACGGTCAGCGGCGCATTGCCCGCGACGGTGGCGGCATAGTCGTCGACGAAGGCCGCGAGTTCGGCCTCGGGCAACACTTTCTGCACCAGCCCGAGGCCCAACGCCTCTTCCGCGTCCAGCCGCCGGGCCGAGAACACGATGTCGTTGGTCGCGCCGGGCCCGATCGTGTCGACCAACCGCTTGAGGCCTGGGAAGGGATAACCCAGGCCGAGGCGCGCCGCGGGCAGTCCGAACTTCGACTTGGCCGAGCAGAAGCGCAGATCGCAGCTCACCGCCAGCGCCAGGCCGCCGCCCAGGCAGTAGCCGTCGACCATGGAGATGGTCGGCTTGGGGAACTGTTGAACGCTCTGGTAGACCCCCTTGACCCGGGCGTTGTAGCGGGCGACCGCCGCGCGCGAGCCACGCTCGGTCTCGAACTTGGAGACGTCGGCGCCGGACACGAAGGCCTTGCCGCCCGCGCCGCTGAGCACCACCACTCGAACCTCGTCGTCGGCGCGGAAATCCTCCAGCCCCGCGACGACCCGCTCCCACATATCCAGCGACACCGCGTTGTGGCGCTCGGGATTGTTGAATACCAAGCGGCCGACGCGCTGGTCCTTGTGCAGCAGTATCTTGTCGGGGGTCTCGGGGGCCTCGGGGGCCTCGGGGGCCTCGGGGGTCATATCACGTTTCCTTTTCCGAAACCGGCGATCTGCTCCGGACCATAGCCGAGTTCGCGCAGGATCTCGTCGTTGTGCTCGCCGCGTTCGGGCGGGCGCCGTACGATCCGGCTCGGCGTCCGCTCCAGGACCACCGGCTGGCCGACGCATTGGGTCGGACCGAAGGGGACCGAATCCATGTCCGTCGCAATGCCGAGGTGCTGGACCTGGGGGTCGGCGAAGACCTGGTCGATGGCGTTGATCTCGCCGCAAGGCACCCCGGCCGCGCTCAGGTGCGCGATCCAGTGCTTGCCGGGTTGCTTGGATGTTTTCTCGCCGATCAGCGCGTTCAGGCGGTCGCGGTGGTCGCTGCGCCCGGCGTTGGTCTCGAAGTCGGGATCGGCGATCCAATCTTCGGCATCCACGGCCTTGCAGAAGCGGCGCCAGATGGTGTCGCCGGCGACCGCGATGTTGATGTGGCCGTCGGCGGTCGGATAGACCCCAGTCGGCGCGCTGGTCGGATGGTTGTTGCCGGCCTGGGACGGCACCTCGCCGTCCATCAACCAGCGCACGGCCTGGAAGTCGAGCATGAAGGCCTGGGCCTGCAGCAGCGAGGTGTGCAACCACTGGCCCTGGCCCGATTTATGTCGCTCGAGCAGCGCATAGAGGATGCCCATGGCGCAGAACAGTCCGGCGCAGAGGTCGGCGATCGGTATGCCGACCCGCATCGGTCCCTCGCCCGCCTTGCCGGTGATCGACATCAACCCGCCCATGCCCTGGGCGATTTGGTCGAAGCCGGGCCGGCCCGCATAGGGGCCGTCCTGGCCGAAGCCCGAGATGCTGGCCAGGATGATGCGCGGGTTGACCGCCTTCAGCGCCTGGTAGCCGATGCCCAAGCGCTCCTTGACGTCGGGGCGGAAATTCTCGACCACCACGTCGGCGCGCTCGACCAGGCGCATGAGGACCGCCAATCCCTCCGGGTCCTTGAGGTTCAGCGTCAGGCTGCGCTTGTTGCGCTGCAGGTTCTGAAAATCAGAGCTGGCTCGGCCCGCGCCCAACGCCCCGTCGGGATCGAGCGCGGACGGCGCTTCGACCTTGATTACGTCGGCGCCCCAGTCCGCCAGTTGGCGCACCGCCGTCGGTCCCGACCGGACCCGGGTCAGGTCGAGCACCGTGATGTCCGATAGCACATCTGAGGCCGCAATATGTGTCATGAAACGTTCTCCGTGATCCGATTTAACGTCGCAGCGCGGCGAGCGCGCCCAGATCGGGGGCGTCGAAGATGCCGCGGCAGAAGTCGTCGACTTGTTTTGCGCGCGCCGCCGGCCAACCGCCGTGGGCCAAATTGGCGCGCATTTTCTCGATCAGTTGGCCGCGGTCAAGCGGCGCGTGGCGGCCGCCGCGCAGGTGCGGCTGTTCCGCTTCCAGCGTGCGGCCGTCGCGCAGGCGCGCGCGCAGGTGCCCGCTGTAGTTCCTCGGGTATTCGTTGTCCGGATCGATCCGATGTTCGATCCTGGCGGCGAGCGCGCGCAGGCCTGGATCGGCGGCCCGCGCGTCGGTGAACTGCTCCAGGCCCGCGGCGCCGTCGGTCAGGGCGACGGCGATCGCGAAGGGGCCGCTGAATTTGGCCGAATAGGCGGTACTCGGCGCGGTCTTCTCGGCACGTGGCTCCCATAGCCGGTGCACCGTGCCCTCGCCGACTTTGCACACGATGGTCTCGACGTCCGCCGGGGCGAGGCCGTCGCGGCGCAGACGAAGCGCGCAATCGATGAAGGGCGCCAGCATTGTGCCGCAGGCGTAAAGCTTGAACGCCAGGTTCTCGGCCTGCCAGGTCTCGCCCAGCCGCTCCGTCACCTGACCGTAGTCGCGCGCGATGCCTTCGGCGGCGAAGCCTTTGAAAAAGCCGTGGGCGCCCTCGATCACGGTTCGCGGACCCAGGAATCCCTCCTGCGCCAGGCGCGCGGCGCGCAGTCCGGCCTGGGCGGCCCAACCGGGATGCAGCCGCTTGGTCCAGGTGCCCTCGGCCAGGTACTCGATGATGCCCGAGGCGAAGCTGCCCGCGATTCCGATGGCGGAGGCCATCCGGGTGGCGTCGAGCCGGAGCGCCGCCGCGACCCCGGCGGCGGCGCCGAGCGCGCCGATCACGCCGGTGGGATGGAAGCCGGCGCGGTGGACCGCGGTCGGTGCGACCAGCGCCAGGCGGCACATGAGTTCGGTGCCGACCGCCATGCCGCGCAACAGGTCGCGGCCGCCGAGCCCGTAACCCTCGCAGGCCGCCAACAGGGCGGGCGCGATCGCGGCGCCGCTATGGACCGGCGTTCCCTCGAAGGTGTCGTCGTAGTCCTCGCCGTGGATCGCGGTGCCGTTGACCAGGGCCGCGCCGGCCGGGTCGAGGCCGCGCGCCTGGCCGATCGCGGTGCAGGCGCCGTCGCTGTCGCAAGCGGCCAGGGTGGCGCGAAGATAGTCGGCCTCGCGGGCGGCGACGCAGAGCCCGATGGCGTCGAGCAGCACGAACTCGAACACCTCGCGCAGGCGGGCGGGCGGTGCCTCCGGACCCAGCCCGGCGGCCCAGGCCGAGAACGCCGTCGCGACCGGTGCCGCGACCGGTGCCGGCACCGGGCCGGCCGGACCGCTGTCCGGAAGGGCCCCGGCACTCATGGCAGATAACCGCCGCCATTGACGTGCACGGTCTGGCCGGTCACGTAGCCGGCTTCAGGATGGCACAGCGAGGCAACGATCCGCGCCACCTCTTCGGGCCGGCCGCGGCGGCCAATCAGGTTGGCATGTCCGCCCGGGTGGTCCGGGATCGCGCCGGCCGAGGCGCCGCGCACGGTATCGATCTCGCCCGGCACCACGCAGTTGACCGAGACCCCGCGGCCGCCGAACTCGACCGCCAGCGCCTTGGTGAGGCCGACCAGCGCGGCCTTGGAGGCAATCACGTGGGCGCGCTCGGAAGCGCCGGCGTGGCCGGACTTGCCGCCGATGTTGACGATCCGCCCGCCGCCGGCCGCGACCATGTGGGGCAGACAAGCACGGGCGCAGAGGAACGCGGCCTCCAGGTTGACGGCCATGACCTCGCGCCAGTCCGAAAGCGTCATCTCGCAGAACGGCTGTATCTTGCGTAGGGCAGCGTTGTTGACCAGCGCCCTGGGCGGCCCGTTCCAATCCATTGCCGCCGCGACCATCCCGGCAACCGCGGCCTCGTCGGTCAGATCGGCGAGGTGCGGAAGCGCCGCGCCGCCGGCCCGCTCGACCAGTTCGGCCGTTTCATCGAGCCCGGCGCGATTTGATTTCGCAACCAACAGCACGGCTGCGCCGTCGTGCGCCAACGCCTGCGCGATGGCGCGGCCGATGTTGCGCGCCGCCCCGGTGACGATCGCGAGTCCGGTCATGGCGATTCTCCACGCTCGCGAAGGCGCGTAACGACGCCCCTCACGACCGGCCCGAAGAACGGCCACAACAGGCTGCACGCCGTCATGATGAAAAAACCCACAACGATGGGGCTCTCGAACAAGCGCAGGAATTGATTGTCGTACATGATCATGGATTGGGAGAAGGTCTCCTCCACTAGCTGGCCCAGGATCAACCCCATAACCAGGGGCGCCAAGCCGAAGCTATGGCGCAGCATGATGAAGCCGACCAGCCCCGACACGATCATCACCCAGACGTCGAAAATCGAGGCGGCGCCGGCATAGGCGCCGATCATCGCGAACACGAATACCGACGGCCACAGGATGGTGCGCGGGATCAGGGTGATCTGGGAGAACAGCTTGACCCCCACCAGACCGATGCCGAGGAACATGAAATTCGCGATCAGCATGGCGCCGAAGATCGCGTAAATGAACTCCGGCGTCTCGCGCACCAGATGGGGCCCGGGCCGGAAGCCGTGCATGATCAAGGCGGCGAGGATCAGCGCGGTGGTGGCACTGCCCGGAATGCCGAGCGCGAGCGTCGGCACCATGGCGCCGCCGGTGGCCGCGTTGTTGGCCGCCTCCGGCCCGGCGATCCCCTCGGGGCAACCGGTGCCGAACTCTTCCTTGTTCTTGGACCAGCGCTTCGCCTCGTTGTAGCCCATGATCGCGGCAATCGTGGCGCCCTCGGCGGGCAGGATGCCGATGAAGGTGCCGAGCCCACTCGAACGCACGACGGTCCAAAAGATCCGGCGCAAGTCGTCCCGGGTCGGCAGCTTCATGACCCGTGCGCGCACGCGCTCGTAGTGTACCTGAAGCGTCTGCGACTGGTTGAGCAGTTCGCCGAGCGCAAACAGGCCAATCAGCACCGGGATGAAGCTGATGCCGTCGGTCAGTTCATAAGAGCCGAAGGTAAAGCGCTCGACTCCGGTGGTCAGGTGGATGCCGACCGTGCCGAGCAGCACGCCGAAGGCGCCGGAGATCAGGTTGCGCAGCGAGGACTTGCCGCTGATCGACGCCAGCATGGAGAGCGCGAAGACCGCCAGCGCGAAATACTCCGGCGGGCGAAACTGGAGCGCGACGGAGGCCAGGAAGGGCGCTGCGAAGATGAACACGATCAGGCTGAACACCCCGCCGGTGACACTGCTGAAGGTCGCGATGCCCAGGGCGCGACCGGCCTCGCCGCGCTTGGCCATGGGATAGCCGTCGAGCGCGGTCGCCACAGCCGGCGGCGCGCCCGGCGCATTGATCAGGATTGCGGTGATCGAGCCGCCGAAGGTTCCGGCGCAGTAGAGCGCCGCCATCATCCCGATCGCCGGCACCGGATCGAGAGTGATGGTGAACGGCAGCAGCAGTGCGACCGCCATCGGCGAGCTCAGTCCCGGCAGGGCGCCGACCACTACGCCGATCACCACACCGATGAAGATCAGCATGACGTTATAGGGCTGGAGTATCAGGCCGAGGCCCTCAATGACCGGTTCCATGATCCCGTTGCCCTCTTAAAGCGCGATCCCGAAGATTCCGGGTTCGAAGTAGACCCCCAGAATGCGGTTGAACACCAAGGTGACTGCGATCGGGAACAGCACCGCGAAGGGCACGATCAGTTTCACCCGCCGCTCGCCCCACAGCCACGGCAGAATCAGGCAGACCACGATCATCGTGAGGAAGGTGCCCAGTTGAGGCATGGAGATTGCCAGGAGCACCAGCACCAAGGCGGTCCAACAAGTCAGCGGACGAAGCTTCTTGCGGCGGCTCTTATCCAGATCGTTGCCGCGCCGGCGCTGGAACAAGTGCTCGAACGGCAGAGCAAGCGCCAGAATCGCAATCAGCAGCATGACCAGCCGCGGGAAGAACTCCGGCGGAATGTTCTGGGAGAGCATGTCGGACACCTCTTCAAAGGAGGTGGTCACGTAATAGAGCGCGCCGCACACGCTCAGGATGATGATCATAATCACCAAATCGACGGGATGGATCAGGCCCCACTCACGCGGCGCGGCAGGCCCGTCGCTTGCCGGTTTGTCCTCGGACATGATCGTCTCCTTCCCCCGTGGTATCGGTGGACTCTAGCCCGTCGGGATCGCGTCGGCGCCGGCTGCCTCGGCTTCGATCGCGCACAACAGGCGCTGCTTGGCCGCCAGCACGTGGCTGCGCATGAAGCCGCCGCTGCGCACCGGATCGCCCTGCGCCAGCGCCGCGACCACGCGCCGGTGCTCTTCGTTCGAGACCCGCATGCTGCCCTCTTCCAACAGGCTGCGCCGCCGGAACACGTGTAGCTCCTTGACCAGGGTGTCGTAGAGCAGGATCAGCCGCTGGTTGCCGGCCAAGTGCAGGAGCAGGTCGTGGAAGCGGAAGTTCAGGGGATAGTATTGGTCCAGGTCCCGCCGCGCGGCGGCCAAGTCCATCTCCGCGACCAGGCGTTCCAGGGTCTGCAGTTGCGCGCTAGTGATCCGCGCGGCCAGGGTGCGGCCGGCCAGGTCGTCGAGCGCCGCCCGCACGTCGTAAAGTTCGAGTGCCTCCTTGAGCGCGATTTCGCGCACGAACATGCCGCGATTGGGCACCGCGGTCAG
>CAXMQD010000661.1:0-8261 GCA_964194965.1 uncultured Acidimicrobiia bacterium
CTGGCCACGGCGCGCGAACTGGCCCAGGCGGCCGGCAGCCTGGAGGAACTGAAGGCCGCGCTCGCCGGCTTCGAGGGCTGCGCGCTCAAGGCGACCGCGATGAACCTGGTGTTCGCCGACGGCAACCCCAAGGCCCGGGTCATGATTATCGGCGAGGGACCGGGCGCCGAGGAGGACCGCCAGGGCCTGCCCTTCGTCGGCCCCTCCGGGCAGCTGCTCGACCGCATGCTCGCCGCCATCGGGCTCGACCGGACCTCGGCCTATATCACCAATCTGCTATTTTGGCGCCCGCCGGGCAACCGGACGCCGACCGGGACCGAAATTTCCGCCTGCCTGCCTTTCGTGGAACGCCACATCGAGCTGGCCGATCCCCAATACCTGCTGCTGGCCGGCGGCATTTCGGCCAAGACCCTGCTCGGCCGCAGCCAGGGAATTCTCAAACTGCGCGGCCATTGGGCCCACTACCAGCACGCCGGCATGGCGCGCCCGATCCCGGCGCTGGCCAGCCTGCACCCGGCTTACTTGCTGCGCCAACCGGGTCAAAAGCGCCTGGCCTGGCGCGATTTTCTGTCCTTGCGCGAAGCGCTCGATTCCGGCCGCGATCCCCTGCTGAAACCAAAAAGTTAACGCCTTCTTCATCGCAACCGCCGATCCTCGATCGAAATCGCGGTCTGGTGCGCCTCGGGGTCTGGTGCGCCTCGGGGTCTGGCGCGCCTCGGGGCCTGGCGCGGTGCCCGAAGTTGCCTTGGACCGCAACCTTCGATAAACATGCGCCTCAAACGGGGGGAATAATTGAAATTGGCCGTTTTTGACAGCCACCCAGTTTGGGCGCGCCGCTGGTTCGCGGCGCTTGTGGCCGTTTGCATCGTCGTGCTGCCGGTGACAGTCAACGCTGGCCAAGCCACGGGTAATGGCGAGGCCACGGCGATCGCAGGGGCGCCGGAACTCAGCAGCGCCGGCCTGCCGCGGGTGCTCTCGGACCGGGACGCCGGCCTCTACCGCGAGATCTTCGCGCTTCAGATCAAGGGCGATTGGCGGGCCGCGGACAAGCGCATGGCGCGGTTGAGCGACAAAAGGCTGCTCGGCCATCTGCTGGCGCAGCGCTATCTGCATCCGACCGCCTACCGTTCCAAGTACAAGGAACTGCGCGACTGGATGGCCCACTACGCCGACCATCCCGATGCCCGGCGCATTTACAAGCTGGCGCTGAAACGGCGGCCCAAGAACTACAAGCGCCCGGCCCGGCCCGCGGCCCGGCCTGCCGGCACGGCGGCGCTGCGCGCCGACATCCAAAAGCCCTATCGCTCGACCAAGCGCCTATCCAAGTCACAACGGCGCCAGGCCGCGCAACTCAAGCGCCAGATCCGCCGCAACGTATTGCGCACGCGCCTGAGCGTCACCGAAAAGCTACTCGCCGGCGCCGAGGCCAAGCGCCTCCTGGACCGGGTCGAACGCGACGACGGCCTGTCCCAGGTCGCCGCCGCCTGGTTCTACTACGGCAACACAAAGCGGGCCTTCAAGCTGGCCGAGGCCGCCGCGCGGCGCTCGGGCGAGCACCTGCCGCTGGCCCATTGGATCGCCGGGCTGGCGGCTTGGCGCCTGGACCGGATCGAGACCGCGGTCGGGCATTTCGAGAAGCTGGCGGCCTCGCGGACGGCCTCGGGCTGGAACGCCTCCTCCGGCGCCTATTGGGCCGCGCGCGCGCACCTGCGGCTGCGGCGTCCCGCGGAGATGAGCCGCTGGCTTACTCTGGCGGCCCAGTCGCCACGCACGTTTTACGGCCTGCTCGCCCAGCGCGCGCTCGGCATCAAGCTGCGCTTCGACCCCCACGCCCACGCGCTCAAGCCCGCCCATATCGCGGAGTTAGCGGCCAAACCGCGCAGCGCCCGGGCGATGGCCCTGCTTCAGGTCGGCGAACACCAGCGCGCCGAAAGCGAACTCAAGAACCTGAACGGCGGCGCCACCCCGGCCATGACTGAGGCGCTGCTTGCGCTCGCCGATCACGCCCGCATGCCGGGCCTCGCCTTCCGCCTCGGTCACCGCATGGCTCCAATCGAGCAACCGGGGCCGAGCCTGGGGATCGTGGACGGCGCGCGCTACCCGATTCCGCCGTGGCGGCCCAAGGGTGGATTCACCGTCGACCGCGCACTTATCTACGCGCTGGTGCGCCAGGAATCGGCCTTCAATCCGAACGCCAAGAGCCGGGACGGCGCGCGCGGGCTGATGCAACTCATGCCCAGCACGGCCAGTTTCATCGCCCGCGACCGCGGCTACCGCAGGAGCAAGCGCCGCGAACTGTACGACCCCGCGACCAATCTGGATCTCGGTCAGCGCTACATTTCGCACCTGCTCGAGGGCCAGGTGGTGGGCGGCGACTTGTTCCGCCTGACCACCGCCTACAACGGCGGGCCGGGCAACCTCAACAAGTGGCAGCGCAAGATGGACTATCGGGACGACCCGCTGATGTTCATCGAGAGCCTGCCGTCGCGGGAGACTCGCCTGTTCATCGAGCGGGTGCTCGCCAACCTGTGGATCTACCGCGCTCGCCTCGGACAGCCCGCGCCCTCGCTTGACGGCATTGCATCGGGCGACTGGCCGCTCTATGTAGCCTTGGATAGCAAGACACTGGAACTGGCTAGTAATGTCCGCAGCGCCGATGAGCCGAATTGACGAAACCCGCCCCTTCCTGCCGGTCAATATCGCGGTTCTGACCGTCTCCGACAGCCGCACGCTGGACGACGACAAGTCGGGTGCCAAGCTCGCGGCGATGTTGACCGCGGACGGGCATCGCCTGGCCAGCCGCGAGATCGTCAAGGACGACATCGAGGCGATTGTCGCGCGCCTGAAGGCCTACATCGCCGATCCCGAAATCGACGTGGTGCTGACCACCGGCGGCACCGGGGTCACCGGGCGCGACGTGACGCCGGAGGCCATGAAAGCGGTCCTGGACAAGGAAATCGAGGGTTTCGGCGAACTGTTCCGCTGGCTCAGCTTCGAGAAGATCGCCACCTCCACCATGCAGAGCCGGGCGCTCGGCGGGGTCGCGGACGGCACCTACCTGTTCGCCCTGCCCGGCTCGCCCGGCGCCTGCCGCGACGCCTGGGAAGGCATTCTGCATTTCCAACTCGACGTGCGCCTGCGCCCCTGCAATCTGGTCGAGCTCATGCCCCGGCTGAAAGAACACCTCACCGGCGCGAAATAAGCCTGCCGCCCTATCGTCTTTTCAGCCAGGCCAGGTCTTCGCCCGTGTCCACGTCTTGCAACGCCTCGAGCAACGCGACCCTTGCGCCCTTGAGGTTGGCGAGGCTGTCGGCGAGGGCGTGTCGGCTCGACCAGCGCACGGCCTCGAAGGTCCGCCACGGCGCGCGCCGGCGCCGGGCGCCGACCAGCCAGTAGCCGCCGTCCACGGCCGGGCCGAACACCCAGTCGTGGCGGCCCAGCGCCCGGAACGCCTGGGCGACGTGGCTGGCGTCCAGGTCGGGGATGTCGCTGCCGACCACGACCACCGGCCCCGGCGGCCCCGGCGGCCCCGGCGGCCCCGGCGGCCGTGCGCGCAGCAGCCGTTCCATGCGCGCGCCCAAATCTCCCGCGCCTTGAGGAATGACCCGGGTCCGCCTGGCCCAGTGGGCCGGCTTGCCCACCGCCCGATCGGGCGTCACCGCGAGCCAGGTGGTCCAGCGCGGGTCGCCGCCCAAGCGGCGCAGCACTTGACGCAGCATGCGGCGCTGAAAGCGCCAGGCGGCGAGCGCGCCGACATCGCGCGCCAGGCGCCGCTTGCCCGCGCCCAGGCGCGGCGCGCGGGCCATGATCACCAGGTGGCGGTCCGCGTTCATCCGTATAGCCGCTTCAACCAGCCGGTCGGCGCGCCCAGGTAATAGAGGCCGAGCAGCGCCAGGTTGCGCAGCGGTCGGAGCCACCAGCCGTCGCGCCGGTAGCGCGCCGCCGAAGTCATCGCTTCGGCCTCGAGGAGCACGATCCGGCGCCGGCCGATGCGGCGGGCCAGATCCACGTCCTCCATTAACGGCAGCGGCCGATAGCCGCCAAGGTTCCGGTAGAAGGCGCGCGCGATCAACAGTCCCTGGTCGCCGTAGGGCAGGCCCAACGCCCGGCCGCGCCAGTTCGCCAGGCGCTCGATGCGGCGCGCGCGCGGATCGGCATCGTCGAGCGCCAGGTGAAACACCGCCGCGCGTTCCCCCGAGCCGGGCCGCGCCATGAACGCCCGCGCCGCCGCGGCCCAATCGGGCGCGAGCCGGGTGTCGGCATGCAAGAACAGCAGCCAGTCCCCCGCCGTCGCCGCGCCGCCGGCCGAGAGCTGCGACCCCCGCCCACGCGGCGCCACCAACACTCGCGCGCCCCAGTCGGCGGCAATCTGGACGGTCGCATCAGCCGAACCGCCGTCGACCACCAAGACCTCGCCCAGCAGCCCCCCGTCCTGCGCGGGCTCCAAGGCCGCCAGCGTCGCAGGCAGGGTGGTGGCTGCGTCGAGCGTCGGGATGATCACGCTAAGGCCGGGCTCGCTCATGCCCTTTGGTAACACAGGCGTCGGGATTTCGTGAGGCTTTGACTGGGGGACGCAGTCTGAAAGCCGATCGGATGAGATGACCGATCTCACCCCTACCTGGTCTCGCGGCTGGGTCCGTTCACTCCAAGGGCAAGCCATGTTGTTTGAGGAACGACAGCTTGTCCCAATACCCTCGCTGGAAAAATGATCCTGTCGTTCCGTATTTGGAAGAAACCACATCCGCGCAAACCGAGCGGATCGCGCCATTCCAGGATCGCCCAGTCGCCATCTTCGAAAATGTTTTCGGCAATGCACACCATCTCCGCCTCGGCAAAATCCTGGGCGAACATTTCCCGAATTGCGGCACGCCCGACGACCGGCTCGCGGGTCACCTGATGATTTACGGCGTCATCGGCATAGAAACCGGCCATCTCGTCCGGATCCCCGCGATTGAACGCCTCTACCCAGGCTTTCACGACGTCTTTTGGGCGCATGGTTTTATCTGGCCTATCAAATCGGCGGCAAGTGACCGATGCAGAGTGGCACGCTTCTCCGCAAACTTCCATCTACTGCGGCCCATGAGTCGGAAACATGTGTCACTGGTTCGGCCGCCCGTCACTCCGAACCGCACCCCCGCCCGCCCTTTCCCCACGCCCCCACGCCATGCTACCGCTTCGCCCGATCATGTCCGGGACTCTCGACCTCTCCGCGTTGGCCGCGGCGCTGTCCGCCGTGCCGGGCTATCGCGGCACCACGGCGGCCGATTTGGCGGTGCTCAACGTCAAGGGCCTGGCCCACGACCACGTCACCGTGGCGGGCCGGGGGCTGCTGCTGCGCGTGCCCAAGCAAAGCCAGTTCGGGCTCTCGGCCGGCGACAACTTGGCCTATCAGGCGGCTTGCTTCGCCCGCGTCGCGACGAGCGGCTTTGGGCCGAAACTGCACGAGGTGATCCGGCCCCAGGCGCGCCTGGCCATGGGCGCGCTGTTGGTCGAAATGATCGACGGCCGGCCGCCGCGCCTGCCCGAAGACCTGCCGCTGCTGGCCGAGGCCATGGCCCGGGTGCACGCCCTGCCGGTGCCGCCGACGGCCGCGCGCGCGCCGCTGCACGACCACGCCGATCCGGTCGGCGGCGCCCTCGACGAGATCGAGGGCCAGGCGAAATTCCTCGACGAGGCCGGGCTCGAGCCGGCGGCGCGCGCCGAAATCGACGGTGAACTGGACTGGGCGCGGGATTTCGGTCGCGAGTGCGCCACGCGCGCGCAATCCGTAACCCTGGTGCTCACCGACACCCACCCGGGCAACTTCCTGATCGAGCAGCGCGCGGCGCGCGCGCCGCGCGCGGTGATCGTGGATCTGGAAAAGGCGCTCTACGGCTCGCCCGCCACCGATCTCGCCCACGCCACGCTCTATTCCTCGACCACCTGGGACCCGGACACCTGGGCCGAGCTCGGCCTGGACCAGGTCGCGGACTTCTACCGCCGCTATCTGGCGCTGATCGGCGACGAGCTGGCACAAGACCTCGCGCCCTGGCTGGTGCCGCTGCGCCGGATCACCATGCTGCGCGCCATCACCTGGTGCGTGAAGTGGCGGGTGCTGCACGCGCGCACGCGGCGCGGGGACCAGGACCGGGCGGCAAGCGCCGAGGACTGGTCCGCGGAAAATACCGATCCCGCCACCATCGCCCACGTCGCGGGCCGCGTCGAAGACTACCTCGCGCCCGAAACTCTCGGGGCCATGCGCGGTGAATGGCTGGGCCAGCCCGGACTCCAGGACCTGATCTGATTCGCAAACCCTGTCGCGTCCCGATTCGTTCTGGGTTCGACCTCGTTACGGCGCCGATTCGGCTCCAATTCGGCATTTTTCCGGCTTTAAAAACACGGTTCGTTCCGGATTTGAGTCGGCCGATTGTTCTTTATTTGTTCTTGATTTGTTGCTAAGCTCTCGCGATGGTCGACCCGCTTCCGGACCGGCCGCGCAAGGGGCGCGGCGCCATTGGCAACCCGACCGGGCGCTTTGAGCCCCGGACCCGGCAGCTGATTGACGACGGCTGGGCCGAGGGGGGCTGGGCCGAGAATTGGGCGGACGGGGGCCGGCACCGCGGCGCGGGCCGGGACGCCGAGTCCGCGCCGGCGCTGGCGACCGAGGTCGGGATCGACTCGAGCCGCACGGTGATCGCGCACAACGCCTCCCCCGACGTGCCCTTCGACCGCTCGATCAATCCCTACCGTGGCTGCGAGCACGGCTGCGTCTACTGCTTCGCGCGGCCGAGCCACGCTTACCTCGGCCTCTCGCCCGGGCTCGACTTCGAGACCCGCATCTTCGCCAAGCCCGAGGCCGCCAAGCGCTTGAGCGCCGAGCTTGCCAAGCCGTCCTACGCGCCCGAGGTGATCGCCATGGGCACCAACACCGACCCCTACCAGCCGGTCGAAAAGCGCCTCGGCATCACCCGTTCGATCCTGGAAGTGCTCGCGGCGGCGCGCCACCCGGTCGCGATCGTCACCAAGTCCAACCTGGTGCTGCGCGATCTCGATATCCTGGCGCCCATGGCCGAGGCCAAACTCGCCCGGGTTCTGGTCTCGGTCACCACGCTGGACCCGACGCTGGCGAGGCTGATGGAGCCGCGCGCGGCGCGGCCTACTTTACGCCTCGAGACCATCCGCCGCCTGGCCGACGCCGGCGTGCCGACCGGTACGCTGGCCGCGCCGATGATCCCGGCGCTCAACGACGACGAGTTGGAGGCGATCCTGGAGGCCGCGGCGCTGGCCGGCGGCCAGAGCGCCAACTACATCCTGCTGCGCCTGCCGCTCGAGATCAAAGCCCTGTTCATCGCGTGGCTGGAGGCGCATTTCCCGGACCGCAAGAAGCGGGTGCTGGCGTTGCTGCGCGAGACCCGCGGCGGCAAGCTCTACGACCCCGCCTTCGGCAAACGCATGAAGGGCGAGGGCTTCTACGCCCAACTCCTCGCCCGCCGCTTCGAACTCGCCCGCAAGCGCCTCGGCCTGGACGGCCCGGAATGGGACCTGGACACGAGCCAATTCGAAAAACCAAGGCTGCACGGCGATCAGTTGGCGCTGTTCTAGGCCGAGGATTCAATCACCCAAGAAAATCCCGCGACTCCTATGTCGCCTGCTGGGGGGATATGCGGGCGCACCCCGGCCAGGGCCTGAACGTCGCTTCCTAGACAGAAAGAGACATTCAAGACTTGCGATAAACTAGCGCAAATGCGGTATCGGCCGAGTGACCGTGCCCGGCTTTCTCATACATTGGCACTTCGGCGACCTGCAGGTCTTTGATCAGTCCGCCGGATTCCAAATCTCGGAGAACGGGTTCAAACTCCGCCTCTTGAAAAAACGCCTTCTTCACACCGATCACAAAGAGAGCGTGCGCGCGGGCGATATCGAGCAAACTTTCCAGCGGCTCGGGACCGAGATGTCCAGAAGTAAAAGTTCCCGCGGACAGAACAGCCCCATAGTCATTTGCAATTTCATCCAATGCCTTCGTGAGATCGACATTGTACAGCGAACGATAGAGTTTCTTCTCTTCGGAAACGCGAAGCATTTCGGGCGAAATATCAATCCCATCGATCTGATCCCTCGGGAAGTTCAAGGCACTCGCCACCAGCCCGGTACCGCATCCAATATCGGCGATTGGCGCGTCGGTCGCGGTGGCGGCATCTCGATAGGTCGCGGCGATCGCAGCGGGATAGTGCCATCCTAAAGCGTCGGCGAAATCCGTATCGTAGCTGGATGCAAAAGCATTG
>CAXMQD010000662.1:0-5644 GCA_964194965.1 uncultured Acidimicrobiia bacterium
GGGGAACAGGCCCTCCTCCCAGCCGGCCAGGAACACGGTGTCGAACTCCAGTCCCTTGGCGGAATGCAGGGTCATGACGTTGATCAGGTCCTGGCCCTCGGCCTCGTTGAGCTCCATCACCAGGGCGACGTGCTCGAGGAACCCGGCGAGCGAGTCGAACTCGGCCATCGCGTTGACCAGTTCCTTGAGGTTTTCAAGCCGGCCCGGCGCGTCGGCCGACTTGTCGGCCATCCACAGGGCGGTGTAGCCGGATTCGTCGAGTATGATCTCGGCCAGCTCCGGGTGCGGCATGGTATCGAGCAGGCCGCGCCAGCGTTCGAAGTCGGCGAGCAGTCCGGCGAGCGCGCGGCGTGCGGCCGGCCTGAGCTCGTCGGTCCCGACCAGGCGCCGGGCGGCCTCGTGGAGCGGCACCCGGGTGGCGCGCGCGGTTTCGTGCAGGGTGCGCAGGGTGGCGGCGCCGAGGCCGCGCTTGGGCTTGTTGACGATGCGCTCGAAAGCCAAGTCGTGGCGCGGGTTGTCGATCGCCCGCAGGTAGGCCAGCGCGTCGCGGATTTCCAGGCGCTCGTAGAAGCGCGCGCCGCCGACGATGCGGTAGGGCAGGCCGAGGGTGATGAAACGCTCCTCGAACGCACGGGTCTGGGCGCCGGTGCGCAGCAGGATCGCGGTCTCGGACAGGGGCTGGCCCTGGCGCTGCAGGGCCTCGATCTCCTCGCCGACGAAGCGCGCCTCGGCCTCGCCGTCCCACAGGCCCCGCACCCTGAGCCGTGCGCCCTCCTCGTCCTCGGTCCACAGGGTCTTGCCGAGCCGGCCCTGGTTGTGGGCGATCAACCCGGAAGCCGCCGCCAGGATACGCCCAGTGGAGCGGTAGTTGCGTTCCAGGCGGACCACCTTGGCGCCGGGAAAGTCTTTCTCGAAACGCAGGATGTTGTCGACCTCGGCGCCGCGCCAGCCGTAGATCGACTGATCGTCGTCGCCGACGCAGCAGAGATTGCGGTGGCCCTGGGCGAGCAGGCGTAGCCAAAGGTACTGGGCCACGTTGATGTCCTGGTATTCATCGACCAGGATGTAGTGGAAACGCCGGTGGTAGTCCGCCAGCACCTCGGGGAAGTCCCGGAACAAGGTCAGGCCGTGCAACAGCAGGTCGCCGAAATCGGCGGCGTTGAGCACGCGCAGGCGATCCTGATAGGCGGCGTAGACCTTGACCGCGCGCCCGCCGGCGATATCGCCGGCCTCCCCGGCCGAGACCTTGTCCGGCTCCAGCCCCCGGTCCTTCCAGCGTTGGATCGCGCCCAGCACGGCGCGCGCCGGCCACTTGCGGTCGTCGATATTTTCGGCCTCGAGCACCTGCTTGAGCAGGCGCAACTGGTCGTCGCTATCCAGGATCGTGAAATCGGGCCGCAGGCCGACCCGCTCGGCGTGGGCGCGTAGGATTCGCGCGGCCATGGCGTGGAAGGTGCCCAGCCACCAGCCTTCGACCGGCCGGTTCAGGAATTCGGCGACCCGGTCCTTCATCACCCGCGCCGCCTTGTTGGTGAAGGTGACCGCAAGCAGTTGGCCGGGATGGGCCTTGCCGGTCATCAGCAGGTGCGCGAGCCGCGTGGTCAACGCCCGGGTCTTGCCGGTCCCGGCGCCGGCCAGCACCAGCAGCGGGCCGTCGAGCGCGCAGACCGCCTCGCGTTGAGCCTCGTTGAGGCCGGCGAGATAAGGGTAGCGGTGGTTGCCGTCTTGGCTGGCGGGGACTGGGGTCGCGGGGGCTGGGCTCGCGGCGGATTCGTTCATGCCCCTCTATATAGTGCGGCTCCGAGTCGGACTCAGCGTCCTTCGGCAAGAAAAACGCCGCGCCTCGACCGGGCCGGGAGCTTGGCTGTTTGCCGCCGCGCCGGCTGAAATTCTGCCGAAAAAGGTGAAATACGGTTAAGGAACATTGCTTTAACGAATTCTCTACCCGGTGCGATGCATCCTGACGCGGTGTCGGCTTTGCGATTGGTAAGGCCGCCGCGCTCGGTTTCAATTGGGCCCCGCGCCCGCGCACGGTGGAATATGCCATACCGCTTGTCATTCGGAATCGGCGTTGTCAATCTCGCCCTGTCCATGGCGCCCGGGTTCCCAGCTCGCGCTGGCCCCGGTTTAGCCGTTACCGCCGATGAACAGACAGTCTACAACGCGACCGCCTGCGAGGTTCAGGCTGTGCCACACTGTGGCGACGCGGCGGCGCAATACCACCTCGGGATGATGTTCAAGAATGGCATTAGCGTCTCAAAGGATCCGGTCGCGGCCCTTGGATGGTTTCTTTGCGCCGCTCGATCCGACGGCCAAATTGGCATCGATGCAGCTAGGCGGGCCGAACAACTGTCGTCCTCCCTGGAGGGGTCTATCGTCGCGGCGGTGCGGAGATACCTGCTCGGCTGCCGAATGGTGGCAACAACCGCCCCGCCACCCGAAACGAGCGAGGCTTTCGAACGGCCCGACACCGGAAACCCGCCGTATCGGAAGAATTGGGACCGCACGCTGGATCAATTTAACGAAACGCTCCGGCGGTTTGGAACCGCGGAACCGGGCCGCGGCGCCCCGTCCCGTCGGATCCCGGCCTCCGAGCCACCAAAAATCCGCACCCAAGGGATCGCCATCGTGCCGGACCGGCGCGATGTTTGGTCGAAGGTGTTTTTTCTTCCCGCCGACGGAACCATCGTCGGGTCCCAGCATATCGCTTGGAATCTCGGCGCGGACGATATGTTGCGAGACATGAGAGAAATAGCGCGGGACGGCGATGATTTTACCTTGGGCTTGCTGACTGTCTTTTGGTGGGCCCTTATCGGCAAAATTCTGTTGTCGATCGGCCGCGTTGTACTCGGGCCATCACGAAGTTCCGGCACGGGGCGACTTGGGCAGCGCAGTTTAAATTCGCCTTGGCGCTAGAAGGCGTGCCACAAAAGACGTGATAATGACCGATATCACAGACGGTCCATCGTTTCGAAGACGCCGCTAACAGCTTCACCGACATGCAGCACGCCACGATCGCCCGCCGCCGTCCAGCGGTTGACCGGTGGCCCGGGGCACTCCATCAATGGTGCCGAAAAAATCACTGGAATGAATCCCCGGGGAGACCGAGTCCGCCATGACGCACCGTATCGAACGCCGGCCGCTCGGCGCCGGCACGCCGGGCACCCGGCGCGAAGTCATGTTGCACCGCTTCGGCGAACCCGGCGCCCGGCCCAAGGCCTACTTCCAGGCCGCGATCCACGCCGACGAGATCCCCGCGCTGCTGGCCGCGCACCACCTGGTGCGGCGCCTGATGGCGGCCGAGGCCGAGGGCGCGATTAGGGGCGAGATCGTGGTCGCGCCCTTCGCCAACCCGATCGGTCTGGACCAGCAGGTCAACGCCACCCACCTGGGCCGCCATGAGCTGGGCGGCGGCGGCAACTTCAATCGCAACTGGCCCGACCTGTTCCCCGCCACCGCCGAGAAGGTCGCGGACAAGCTGACCGATTCGGAAGCAGCCAACGTGGCGGCGATCCGCGCCGCCCTGGCCGAGGTGGTCGCCGAGATGCGGCCGCGCACGCAACTGGACTCCCTGCGCCAAATCCTGGTCGGAGAGGCGGTGGACGCCGATCTGGTGTTCGATATGCACTGCGACGACGACGCGCTCATGCATCTTTTCCTGGTGCCCCAGCACTGGCCGCTGGCGGCGGACATCGCGGCCGAACTCGGCTGCCACGCGGTCATGTTATGCGAAGATTCGGGCGGCGACTCCTTCGACGAGGCCTTATCGACCCCATGGATCAAGCTGGCCCGGCAGTATCCGGACCACCCGATCCCAGCCGCCTGCCTGTCGAACACGGTGGAGTTCCGCGGCCAGCGCGACGTTAACGACCGGCTCGCAGTAGCGGATGGGGCCGCGTTGTTCCGAATCCTGCAGCGCCATGGCGTCGTCGACGGCGATCCCGGGCCACTGCCCGAGGCGCTCTGCGCGGCGACACCGCTCGATGCTTGCGAATTCGTCAAGGCGCCCGCGCCCGGCGTGCTCAGCTACGAGGTCGAACTTGGCGAGCGGGTCGAAAAAGACCAGGTGATCGCCTGGCTGATCGATCCGGCCGCGGAGGACCCGAACGCGGGCCGCCAGGCGATCCGCGCCGGCACCGCCGGGCTCGTGCTCTCGCGCCGCGACCGGCTCTACGTGCAACCCGGCGACACCCTGGCCAAGGTGGTCGGCCGCGAGCCCCTGACCGCGCCGAAAGAGAAGAACCTGCTCGGCGACTGAGCGGGAGACCCCCTCCCCTCGACCATCAAAACCTGATATCATCTTGCGCCTGGGGAACATCGGCCGGGAGGCCGCCATGACCCGATTGCACGCCGCGCCGCGCACGGCGTTCCATCCGCTCTCGCTCCTGCGTCGCGGCGCCTTGGTCGCGGGCCTGCTGGTGATCGTATTCGCCGGCTTCGCGCGGCTCGCCGCGGCCGGGCCGCTCGACGCCGTGGTCGGGGTCCGCGCGATCATTCCCGAGGACGCCCGCACCGCCGAATTTTTGGGCACCGCGCGGGCCGGCTCCGGCGTCGTCATCGGCGAGGGTGGCCTGGTGCTGACCATCGGCTACCTGATCCTGGAGGCGATCGAGGCGAATATCCTGCTGCCGGGGCAGCGCGTGGTCCCGGCCGAAGTGGTGGCCTACGACTTCGAGACCGGCTTCGGACTGCTGCGTGCGCTCAGCTCGCTCGGCATCGCGCCGGTCGCGCTGGGTGGCTCGGCGGCGCTGAGCGCGGGCACCGAGGTCCTGGTCGCCGGCTTCGGCGGTCCGGGCGCGATTGCCGGCGCACACGTGGTCTCGCGCCGCGACTTCGCCGGCTACTGGGAGTACCTGCTGCCCGAAGCGATTTTCACCGCGCCGCCGCATCCGGCTTACGGCGGCGCCGCATTGCTGGGCCGCGACGGCAAGTTGCTCGGCATCGGCTCACTCGCGGTCGGCGACGCCGCCACGCCCAACGAGTTCAGCCCGGGCAACATGTTCGTGCCGATCGACGCGCTCAAGCCGATCCTGGACGATATGATCGCATTGGGGCGCTCGCGCACGCCGCCCAAGCCTTGGCTCGGCGTCTACGGCCAAGATCTGCGGGGGCGGGTTTTCGTCAACCGGGTCGCGTCCTATGGTCCGGCGGCCAAGGCCGGCGTCAGCGCCAACTCCGTGATTGTCGCGGTCAAGGGCGAGCCGGTGCGCGACCTGGCCGATTTCTACCGCAAGCTCTGGGCGCTTGGCCCGGCCGGGGTCGAGGTGCCTCTCACCTTGATGACTCCCGAGGGCGTTCAGGAAACCACCGTCCGCTCCGCCGACCGCTACGACTTCCTGAAACTCAAGTCGAGCTACTGAAGCCCTACACTTCGCCGTGTTCTTCGGCGCGGGCCTGGTCGAGGGCGCGATGGTAGGCGAGTGCGACTTCCGGTTCCCGGGCAACCCCGATCAGGCGCAGGTTCTCGCGATTGTCGACCACCGGCAGGTTGACCTCTCCGCTGGCGCCGTGGGCGCGCAACGCGGCGTCCAGGTCGTCCGTCGCCGCCAGCACCGTGGGCCGGGACCGGGCGACGTCCCGGGCGGTCCATTCCGCGTCGTGGCTGGTGTCGAAGGCGGCCTCGTGCATGTCCGAGAAGGTGATC
>CAXMQD010000663.1:0-2415 GCA_964194965.1 uncultured Acidimicrobiia bacterium
GCGGTACAGCCGCTTGTGGCCGCCGCCGCGGCGGCGCGCGGTGATCCGGCCGGCGTTGTTGCGGCCGCCCGACTTGGTCAGGCCCTCGCTGAGCGCCTTGACCGGGCCGCCCTTCCACAGGCCGGCACGGTTGACCAGCACCAAGCCACGGCGTCCGGGTGTCGTCGGTTTAAATTTCTTCAGAGCCATGGCGTCAAATCCCCGTGGTCACGTCGATGCTGTGACCTTCTTCGAGAGTCACATAGGCCTTCTTGGTGGCGGCGCGCTTGCCGAGGTGGCCGCGAAAGCGCTTCACCTTGCCCTTTTGGCGCAGCGTGTTGACGGCCTTCACCTTGACCGAGAACAGACCCTCAATCGCGGTCTTGATCTCGGGCTTGCTGGCATCCAAGGGCACCTGGAAGGTGACCTGGTTGTGCTCCGAGCCGAGCGTCGACTTCTCGGTCACGAACGGCCGTCGGATCAGCTCGTAAAGCCGTTCCTTGGAGACGGTCACGTCCCGTTTTCTATAGGGTCTCGGCCCACTCATTTCAACCGCGCCTCCAAGGCCTCGACCGCGTCCTTGGTCAGCACCAAGGTGTCGCGGCGCAGAATGTCATAGACGTTGGCGCCCTGCTCCGGCAGCACGTCGACGCCCGGAATGTTGCCGGCCGCGCGCCGGAAGCTTTCGTCCAGCGCCGCGCCGCCGATCACCAGTACCGAGGACCAGCCGAGTGCACCGAGCTTTTTCGCCAGATCACCGGTCTTGGGTGTGTCCGTCTTGGCCGCCTCCAGTACCACCAGCTTACCGTCGGCCGCCTTGGCCGAGAGCGCGCTCTTGAGCGCCAGCTTGCGCACCTTCTTGGGCAGCTTGTGGAAATGGCTCCGCAGCACCGGTCCAAAGGCCCGGCCGCCGCCGCGGAACTGAGATACCTTGGGCGGACCGTGCCGCGCCCGGCCGGTGCCCTTCTGGCGGTACATCCTCTGAGTCGTACCCTTGACGTCGCTGCGCCCCTGGACCTTGTGAGTCCCGGCCCGGCGCTTGGCGAGCTGCCAATTGACCATGCGCGCGAGCAGGTCGGGCCGCGAGCCAAGGCCAAAAATCCCGTCGTCGAGATCGATCTCGCCCGCCTTCTTGTTGTCCAGCGTTGTCACCGCGCACTTCATGGCCGCTATTCCTTCTCGCCCACGGCGCCATCGGCGTCGGGCGTTTCCGCGGGCGCCTCGGCCTCCGGCGCAACCTCGGCCTCCGGCGCCCCCTCTGGGCCGCTCACGAGCAGGCCGGCGGGGAACGGCGCGTCTTCGGGCACCGAATGCTTGACCGCGTCGATGATCCGAACCCAGCCGCCCTTGGCCCCAGGCACCGCGCCGCGCACCAGGATCAGCCCTTCCTCGGCATCGGTCGAGACGATCCGGAGGTTCTGCTGGGTGGCGCGGCGGTCGCCCATGTGGCCGGCCATTTTCTTGCCCTTGAAGACCTTGCCCGGGTCTTGGCTGTTGCCGGTCGAGCCGTGGGAGCGATGGGAAACCGAAACGCCGTGGCTGGCGCGCAAGCCGCTGAAGTTGTGCCGCTTCATGGCACCGGCGAATCCCTTGCCGATGGTGATTCCGGCCACGTCCACGTACTGACCCGGCACGAAATGACCGGGCGACAGCTCCTGGCCGACCTCCAGCAGAGCGTCGGCGGAGACCCGAAATTCATTTAGCTTGCGCTTCGGCTCCACCTTGGCCTTGGCGAAATGGCCGCGCATGGCTTTGCCGACGTTCTTGACCTTGGCCACGCCGTTGCCGAGCTGGACCGCGTCGTAGCCGTCGCTGTCCTGGCGGCGAACCGCGACGACATGGCAGTTGTCGACCTTGAGCACGGTGACGGGCACGTGTTTCCCGTCCGCGGTGAAGGTCCGCGTCATGCCGAGTTTCTGAGCGAGCAAACCGGTGCGCATTGTCCTAGCCCTTGAGCTTGATCTCGACATCGACGCCGGCCGCCAAGTCGAGTTTCATCAAGGCGTCCACCGTCTGCGGAGTCGGGTCGACGATGTCGAGCAGCCGCTTGTGGGTGCGGATCTCGAACTGCTCGCGCGACTTCTTGTCGATGTGCGGCCCGCGCAGCACCGTATATTTTTCGATCCGAGTCGGCAACGGGATCGGGCCGCGCACTTGGGCGCCGGTCCGCTTTGCCGTGCCGACGATTTCCGCGGTCGACAAATCGAGCACCCGGTGGTCGAACGCCTTAAGGCGAATGCGTATGTTTTGACTATCCATCTTCGGTCCAATTCGGTGCCTGTTAGCGTGCCGTCAAGCGCTACTATTCGATAATTCCGGCGACGACGCCGGCGCCGACCGTGCGGCCGCCTTCGCGGATCGCAAAGCGCAGGCCCTCGTCCATCGCAATCGGCGCGATCAGCTCGACTTCCATCGAGATGTTGTCGCCCGGCATCA
>CAXMQD010000664.1:0-3322 GCA_964194965.1 uncultured Acidimicrobiia bacterium
CCACGCGCTCGGCGACTGGGCGGTGTCCGACGACCTCTTCGGCGCCATGGTCATCGTCTCGATCGCGACCTGTGTATTGGCGCCGTTGGCGCTCAAGCCGCTCCTACAGCGCTGGCCGCAGGCCACTTAGGGCTGATCGCCGCGGCCCTGCCGATAGGCGACCCAGTAGACCAGCGCGACGAAAACGCCGCCGCCAACGATGTTGCCGAGCGTCACCGGCACCAAGTTGCCGACGAAGCCGGCGGCGGTAACGCCGTCCGCGCCGGCCAGCCAGCCGATCGGGATGAGGTACATGTTGGCCACCGAGTGCTCGAAGCCCAGCGCGACGAAGGCCGAGATCGGGAAGACGATGGCGATCGACTTGCCCGCCACCGTGTGCGCGGCCATGCTCAGCCAGATCGCGAGGCAGACCAGCGCGTTGCACAATATACCGCGCAAGAATGCCTCGGCGATACCGAGCTCGACCTTGGCGCTGGCAATCCGCGCCGCGGTCTCGGCCACCGCGCCACCACCAAGGCCCAGCGTCCCGGAACCGTACAGCAAGACGACGCTGCCCAGCGCGCCGGCGAAGTTGGCGGCATAGACCAAGCCCCAGTTGCGCAACAGCCTAGCCGAGGTCACCTTGCCGTCGACCCAAGCCATGACGATCAGGTTGTTGCCGGTAAACAGCTCGGCGCCAGCGACGACGACGAGGATCAGCCCGAGCGAAAAGACAACGCCGCCGAGCAGGCGGCTGGGGCCAAGGCCGAGCCCGCTGTCGGTCATCACCAGCGTGTAAAACATCGCGCCGAAGGCGATGAAGGCGCCGGCGAGAAGCCCGAGTGTCACCGTCTGCAGCGCTGGAAGTCGCGCCTTGGCGACCCCAACGTCCTCGATCAGCACGGCGATCTGCCCAGGTGAATAGGGGTCGAGCACGCTTCTCTCGAGTCGGGTTCCATCGGTCATTGGTATCACCTTCGCTTTGCCCCGTTGTCCACGCCCCATCGATAGGCCGATCGAGAGCGCATCGGTTGATCCATGTCAACGTTCAATCAGCCGATCCGGTTTATCAAGCTCAATGAGATGGCCGTCTTGCGGTCCCCGCGTTGCCGCACGCGGACCTCGGAAGGGGAGAAAGACGATGGATAAGAGCAATTGTGCTTCGTTCCGAACATTCTTCGCATTGGCATCTTGCACGCTTCTCGTCGGCACCGCCCCGCCGGCGGCGGCAAGCGTGGCCTCGTGGTAAAGGTCGGTTCCGGCGTAGCCCGGGTAAATCGGCAACCCAGTGATATTGCCAGGAAGTGTGTGTCTGGATGACAGGAAATAGAGGAAAATGGCCTTCTGGTATGGGAAATCCAAAAAATCAGACCACCGGTTGACCGCCTAGAGAGCTTTGTTCTACCGACGGTCGTACGGGGGTATGATCTCCGCAAACCTAGAGGTCATCCGGGAAATGTTGGCTAGACGATCCAGGTTGACCGACCCCCTTTTACGCGGCCGTATGGAGGCAAAACATATGCGTGCAAAAGACATCATGACCACCGACGCTATCACAATCGCCCCCGACGTCTCCGTCCAGGAGATCGCGAAGCTGCTGCTGGCGCGCGGCATCAGTGGCGTGCCCGTGGTCGGCCCCGAGGGTGCTCTGGTGGGACTCGTCAGCGAAGGCGACCTGATCCGGCGCGAAGGCGACCCTGAGCACCATCGCTCGTGGTGGCTCGACCTCTTCGCCAGCCCCGAGGAACGGGCCCAGGACTACGTGAAAAACCACGGCCACCGGGCCGAGGACGTGATGACGCGCGAGGTCGTGACCGTCACCGAGGACACGCCCGTGGGCGAGATCGCTCGACTGCTGGAAAGGCGGCGCATCAAGCGGGTGCCGGTCATGCGCGACGGCCGCATCGTCGGCATCGTCAGCCGCGCCAACCTGCTGCACGGCCTGGCCACCCACGAGGACCGGCTCGGGACTACGCCCTCGTCCGACGAGCGCACAATCCGCGAAGAGGTGTTGGCGCTGGTCAAGCGCGAGGGCTGGATCACCCACGGCAGCCTCAACGTTATGGTCTCGGGTGGCGTGGTCGAGCTCTGGGGCTGGGTCGATTCCGAGGACGAGCGCAAGGCGCTCCGGATCGCGGTCGAGGATATCGCCGGCGTGCGCGAGGTCAACGACCACCTCGGCTCGCTCCCGCCCTCCATGCGCGGGATATAGGGGGGGCGAGGGCGGAGCGCGATTCCGGACCACATGCTGCTTTGTCCGCCAGAATCGGCCTCTGGGCGGATCGGTCCAAGCCCAATCGTGCCAATGTCCCTTGGGCGTGCTGGCGGCATCATATCGAGAATGGCCTATTGGGACACTACCTCAACCAAAACTCGGCATGAGGATGTAAGGCGGCTGGCCGCGCCGGTGCTGGGTGACGTCCCGGACCCGGAGGCGGCTCGCACCTTGGTCGCTGTGCTCGGCGACTATGACCAAGAGCTACGGCGTTCGGCTCATGATTCGCTGGCGTGACTGACGGAATGACTGGAGGAATCGGCGGACAATTTTGCCGGACCTGTCGCCGCAGCTATGTCCGACGGTGATCCCGCGGTTCGAACAGAATTCGACAACGTGTGAGCGTAACCGCCAAATCTTCCAGTTCGATAGGCTCAAAGCGACTGTGCTGACTGTAGAAGAATTCCCAGTATGATCACCGGGACAAGGATTCGCACCAGCCATAGCCAGACGGCGCCGATCCGACTCTCGCCGAAATCCGCCTCGTCCAATACGAACGCGCGTTCTAGACGCCAGCCGACATAGAGGGCCGTAAGAATCCCCGTGGTGGGTAAAAGGAAGTTGGAGACACCATAGTCGATCGCATCGAGTATGCCATAAGATCCGATGCGAATATGGCTCAGTAAACCGTAACTTAGAGCCGACGGCAAACCGAACAGAAACACGCATGCACCCATACCAGCCGTCGCGCGCCAGCGAGGCTGACGGAGCCGGTGTATCAATACCGCTACTGGGATTTCGAGCAATGCGACCATCGAAGTTATTGCAGCGATAGCGAGCAATAAAAAAAACAGGACGCCGACAACAGCTCCAGCAGGCATTTTAAGGAAGACCTGCGGGAGCGTTATGAAAGCCAACTCGGGGCCCGCGGCCGGATTGCCTCCCAATGCGAAAACGGCGGGGAAAATCGCCAAACCAGCTATGACCGCGAAAAGCGTATCTCCCGCCGCGACGATTGCGGCAGAGGCAGGAACCGAAAATGTCCGAGCCATATAACTTCCGTAAGTCACGAAAAATGGGGTGCGTCAGGGTTTGGTGAGACATCCGGCTGCGGTAGAAGGAACCGCA
>CAXMQD010000665.1:0-5354 GCA_964194965.1 uncultured Acidimicrobiia bacterium
GGCGCGCTGGATGGTCAGCGTGTCCGGCGAGCCGGGTGCGCCCTCGCTCGCCGAGCAGGCGCGCGAGGGCGAGGCCAAACTGGACCAGGCGGCGCTCGGCCATCCCCTGGTCCAGGCGGCCCTGGAGGCGTTTCCCGGCGCCAAAATGGTCGCGCGCCGCGATGCCCCAAGTGCGGCGGCCCCGGAATCCGATGATCCAGATACACCCAAGGAGGGAGACGAACGTCCATGAAAAATCTCGGCCAAATGATGAAGCAGGCCCAGGAGATGCAGGCCAAAATGGCCGAGATGCAGGATCGTCTGGCCGAGACCGAGGTCACCGGCGCGTCCGGCGGCGGCATGCTGGAGGTGACGCTCAACGGCAAGGGCGAAATGCGCGAGGTCAAGATCGATCCGGTGCTGGTGAACCCGAACGAGGTCGCGGTGCTCGAAGACCTGATCGTGGCCGCGACCAATGATGCCAAGGCCAAGGTCGAGGCGCAGGTCGCCCAGAAGATGGGCGAGCTGACCGGCGGACTCGGCCTGCCGCCTGGCTTCAAACTGCCGTTCTAGGGTCCGGGGTTGACCAAGCGACCCATGAATATCCGGTCATGACCGCCGGCGATATCGACCGCCTGATTCAGATGCTGGCCCGGCTGCCGGGCTTGGGGCCGCGCTCGGCGCGGCGGGCCGCGCTCAAGATGATCCAAAAGCCCGAGACCCTGATGCTGCCGCTGGCCACCGCGATCCAGCGGGCCGCCGAAAACATCCGCGCCTGTTCGGCCTGCGGCAATCTCGATGTTAGCGACCCTTGCGCGATCTGCCGCGACCCAGGCCGCGACGCCGGCGCGATTTGCGTGGTCGAGGAGGTCGGCGACCTCTGGGCGATCGAACGCAGCGGCGCCTTTAAGGGCCTCTACCACGTGGTCGGCGGCACGCTGTCCGCGCTCGACGGGCGCGGACCCGCGCAGCTCAACATCGCCGGGCTGATCGCGCGGGTCCAGCCCGGGGCCGCCGGCGCGCCCGGGACCACTGGTACGCCCGGAACGGCCAAGCTGGGCGAGGTGATTCTGGCGTTGAGCACCACGGTCGACGGTCAGACCACGGCCCACTACATCGCCGAACGCCTGGCCGGCACCGGGGTCGTGGTCTCGCGCCTGGCCCAGGGGGTGCCGATGGGCGGCGAACTCGACTACCTCGACGACGGAACCCTGAGCACCGCCCTGAAGGCCCGCCGACCGGCGTGAGATGGAAAACAAGAATTAATCAATTTTTAGTTAATTTCATGTCATTACCATTATATCAATAGGTTAGTAGTAGATTTTTCTATATACCGAAGCCGTGGGCTCCCGAATTTAGAAAATAAATCGAAAATAAGTTAATCGTCTGGAATGACTTTCAACTGGGGCGCCGCCGCCTCGGTTTCGATTTCCGCTTCCGGGTCCTCGAGTTCGACCTCGACGATGCGGTCGCCGCGCTTGGAAATCTTTTCGGTCGAGATGCGAATCTGGCGGACGTCCTCGTTCGCCTGGTTGAAGTGGCTCTGCAGCTTGCCGACGCGGTCGTCCAGGCGCATCACGTCCTTGAGCAGGTTCTGGACCTCGATCTGGATTACCCCGGCCTGCTCGCGCATGCGTACATCCCTGAGAACGGCGCGGATCGTGGTCAACGTCGCCCAAAGAGTCGTCGGCGAAACGATCCACACGGTGGCCTGGTGCGACTCATCCACGATCCCGCGGAAATTGGCGTGAATCTCGGCGTAGACCGCCTCGCTGGGCAGGAACAGCAGGGCCGATTCCGCGGTCTCCCCGGGCACGATGTACTTCTCGGCGATGTCGCGCACATGCACGCGCAGGGCGGCGGCCAACGCCCGGCGCGCGGCGATGATGTCCGGCTCCTCGCGCGCCGCGCACAGCGCCTCGTAACTCTCCAACGGAAACTTGGAATCGATCGCGATCGGTCCCGGCGGGTTGGGCAGATCGAGCAGGCAATCGACGCGTTTGCCATTGCCGAGCGTGACCTGAAAGTCGTAGGCCGAGGGTGGCAGGATCTTCTCGACGATGTCGCGCAGCTGGACTTCGCCGAAGGCGCCGCGCGCCTGCTTGTTGGCCAGGATGTCCTGCAGGCCGACCACCTGGGTCGAGAGCTGGGTGATGTTCTTCTGCGCCTTGTCGATCACCGCCAGGCGTTCGCGCAGGTCGATGAGCGTCGTCTGGCTCTGGGTCGCCGATTGTTGCAGCCGGTCGCCGATCCGCTTGGAGAAATCGGCCAGGCGTTCCTCGACCGCCTTGGCGAGGGTGCGCTCCTGGGCCTGCAAGCGCTCGGAAAGCTGGGCCTGGGTGGCGGCCTGGCTTTCCGCCATCTGAGCCAGGCGGCCGACGATCTCGGCGGTCTCGCCCGCGCCCTGACCGCGCCCGCGGGTCGCCAGAAAAATCGCAAACGCGCCCAGCGCCAGCGCCGCCACAATCGCCAGGATCGTCATCAAGTCCATGGTTGCTTGCCATCCCCGTGGTCGTAGAGGCCAAACCTAACACGGCCGGGCGGAGTCGGGCAGCGGCTCGTCGTCGCCGCCCCGGGGCCGCCCCAGGCCGCCCCAGGCCCGCCCCGCGCCCCGGCTTGACGCCCCGGCGGGAAGGCAATACCTAAAGGCCTGGGAAATTTGAAGAGATTCCGAAGAACACCCGCTGCCATGGCCCTCCTGCCGATCATCATCGCCCCGGACCCGCGACTGAAGCAGATCGCGGCGCCGGTCGCGCGCGTCGACGACGAAACCCGCCGGCTCATGGACGATATGCTCGAGACCATGTACCAGGCGCCGGGTATCGGCTTGGCCGCGCCCCAGGTCGGTGTGCTCGAGCGGGTGATCGTGATCGACTCTTCCGCCAAGGACGAGGCACGCGCGCCCTTGCGCATGGCCAATCCGGAGTTGATCGAGGTCTCCGAGGCGGACCTCCACTACGAGGAGGGCTGCCTGTCGCTGCCCGAGCACTACGCCGAGGTGGTGCGCCCGGCCGAGATTCGGGTGCGCTACCTGGACCACGAGAACGAGATCCGCGAACTCGAGGCCGAGGGCCTGCTGGCGACCTGCATCCAGCACGAGATGGATCACCTGGAGGGCATTCTCTTCGTCGATCACCTGAGCGCGCTCAAGCGCAATATGATCCTGCGCAAGCTGACCAAGACCAAGAAGGCGGATGCCAAGAAGGCGGACAAGGCGCCGGCGGGAGCGTCGGCCGCCGCCGAATGACGCCCCCGCGCATGCCCCCGCGCACGCCCCTGCGCCTCGCCTTCATGGGCGCCCCCGACTTCGCACTGCCCTCCTTACGCGCGCTCGCCGCCGCCGGGCACGAGATCGTAGCGGTCTACGCGCAGCCGCCGCGTCCGGCCGGGCGCGGCCACAAGGAGCGACCCTGTCCGGTCCACGCCCTGGCCCTGGAACGGGGCTGGCAGGCACGCACGCCCGCGCACCTCAAGGATCCGGCGGAACCGGCGGCTTTCGCTGCCCTCGATCTCGACGCCGCGGTGGTCGTGGCCTACGGCCTGATCCTGCCGCCGGCGATCCTGGCCGCACCCCGGCTCGGCTGCGTCAACGTCCACGCCTCGCTGCTGCCGCGCTGGCGCGGCGCGGCGCCGATTCAGCGCGCCATCCTGGCCGGCGATACGGAGACCGGCGTCACCATCATGCAGGTGGCCGAGGGCCTGGACACCGGGCCGCTGTTGCTCGACGAGGCGGCACCGATCGCCGCGGACGAGACCGCCGAGACGCTCCACGACCGGCTCGCCGAACTGGGCGCGCGCCTGATCGTGACGGCGCTCGAGGGGCTCGCCGCCGGCAGCTTACGCGCCTGGCCCCAGCCCGAGGACGGGGTCACCTATGCCGCCAAGCTGCAACGTGGCGAGGGCCGCCTCGACTGGCGCCGACCGGCGATCGAGCTCGAACGCGCGGTGCGCGCCTTCACCCCTTGGCCCGGCGCGGAGTTCGAGGCGAACACGGGCCAAACCCTCGCGCGCATCAAGGTGCTGGCGGCCGAGGCGATTCCGGGAGATCCGGCGGCGGCGCCCGGGACGGTCCTGGACGACCGTCTGACCGTGGCCTGCGGCGCGGGTGCCCTGCGTCTCCTCAAGGTGCAACGCGCCGGCAAGGCGCCGCTCGACACCGCGGCCTTTCTGAGGGGCTTCGAGCTCGCGCCGGGGACCCGGCTGGGGTTGCCCGAGGCCGCTTCGTGACCCGCTACAAGCTGACCCTGGAATACGACGGCGCCGGCTTCGTCGGCTGGCAACGCCAGGACAACGGGCCCAGCGTCCAGGCGGCGCTGGAGGCGGCGGTTCTGGCGTTCTGCGGCGAGGCGGTCACCGCCCAGGGCGCCGGGCGCACCGATGCGGGTGTTCACGCCCTCGGCCAGGTCGCTCACATCGATCTCGCCAAGCCGACCGAGGCCGATACCGTACGCGATGCGCTCAACGCCCACCTCAAACCCGCCGCCGTGGCGGTGCTAGTCGCGGAGGTCGTGGACGGCGATTTTCATGCGCGCTTCTCTGCGCTCGAACGCGCCTATCGCTACCGCATCGTCAACCGCCGCGCGCGGCTGGCCCTCGACCGGGGCCGGGCCTGGTTCGTGCCCCAACCGCTCGACGCCGCGGCCATGCACGACGCCGCGAGCACGCTCATCGGCCATCACGACTTCACCTCGTTCCGCGCCAGCGAGTGCCAGGCCAAGTCGCCGGTCAAGACGCTCGACGCCCTGGCGGTGACCCGCGACGGCAACGAGCTGGTGATCGAGGCGCGGGCACGCTCGTTCCTGCACCACCAGGTGCGCAACATGGCCGGCACCCTGAAGCTCGTCGGCGAGGGCAAGTGGCGCCGCGCCGATGTGCGCCGCGCGCTGGAAGCCCGCGACCGCAGCGCCGCCGGCCCCACGGCGCCGGCGGAGGGACTGTACCTGGTGGCGGTGCGATATTGATCCAAGGTCCGCGAGACTTGGTATTAGCGCAGCATGCCGAGCGTGATCATGTGAATGATCAGGTCGATCACGAAATCGAGCACCACGAACCCGACCGCACCCGCGGCGGTGACGGCGAGCGCGGTGCGGGTGACGAACCACTGGTAGAACAGAATCATGATCGAGACGATCCAGCGCAGCAGAGATCCGCTGTCACCGGGCAGCACGCCGAGCGCGATCAATCCGATGGCCGGCAGGAACACCGCCATCTGAATCACTTTGGACCAGTTGAAGGCAACGATGTAGCCGATATAGGCCTCGCGTTTGCCGATCGCCTCGCAGATCTGGTGGACGATGACCGGGAAGGCGACCCAGCCGAGCCCATACGCGAGGGTCTCGACCAGGATCAGACGCAGCGCGCCGCTCCCGATCTCG
>CAXMQD010000666.1:0-4927 GCA_964194965.1 uncultured Acidimicrobiia bacterium
TGGCTCAGTCCGGGTGATCCGATTTTGCGATTGGTTCGATTTGATGCCATGTATGTGGAAGGCCACATCGATTCCAGCCAGTACGACCCGGAGCAAATCGATGGACGACCGGTCACCGTTCGAGTCGTGGTAGTAGCCAAGTGCGTTCCAGGCGCGCCATAGTCCCGGATCCTGCGCGACCGCCTGTTGGAGATTTTCCACGCCTCTGTCCATAACGCCCTGGAGCGTCAAAGTGATGCCGAGACCTTGAAGCGCGCGCGCGCCGACTTCGGCATTGTCGACAAGGGATTCGAAAACCGGCGCGGCGGTATCCGCATCGCCGGACGCCAGATGTAGCTCCCCGAGCAAGAGCTGGGCCTCCCAGTTCTCAGGCTCCGAAAGCAACACCCGTTCAATCAGCCGGCCGGCATCATCGAAGCGGCCCTCGGCCAAGGCCCGTTCGACAAGAATAAGAGTTTCCGGCGCCACCGGCTCGATGATCGGCAGGATTTCGGCCTCGGATTCCTGCGGCTGCTCTTGAGACAGAGTCTCGCAGCCGGCCGTCGCGGCCAGCATGACCGCGGCAACGGCCGCGAACCCGGACGCACGAACACGCCCCCAAATCATAGGAAACACCTCAGCCTCGATGATCGCCATTTGACCTCATGGCGGCATAGTACAGACCGCGGTCGAACTCAAGCAAGTCACCACCTAGTTCGATCCGAATGTCGGACTTTTGCCCGTCACGATCGTCTAATTCGATGGCCACCGGCAGCATACGAGCCAGTTTCTCGGCGTAGGATCGCCATCCGCGGCGGTAGAAAATGGTCGTCTCCCGGTGCCAATAATTGTCGGCATTGGTCAACCGTTTCACCGAAACGCCCTCGGCCTCGAGATGGTCGCGAAGGCGCGCCGCCATGTTGAGCCGCCCGGTCCCATTGGCGACTTCCACCAACGGTAGACTGGCCGCGACCGCAACGGTGGTTCCAGCCTCGACGCGCGGCGCGCCGGGAACGACGGCATCCAAGCTCGCAACTTCGACCTCGGCCATTTCCACCGCGGCGTCCTCTTTGAGCGCCCCGTTCTCCGCCTCAAGCGCGTTATCCTCGATTGCGGCGACCTCGACTGTGGTGACCTCGACTGTGGTGGCCTCCACTGCGGTGGCCTCCACTGCGGTGGCCTCGACTGTCGTGGCCTCGGCTGCGGTGATCTCGATCGCGGCGGCCTGGATCGCGGCGACCTGGATTGCGGCGTCCTCGAATGCGGCGGCCTGGAACACGGCGCCATCGAGGACATCGAGCGGCTCCAGATCGCGTCGCGTCACCTCGGGCTCGCGCACTTCCACGATAGCGACGCTCGCCGGCAGCTCTTGGTCAGGCGCGACATCACTCATTTCGGGCGCCGGATCGAGGCTGGCGACGACCACTTCAACCGCCGCCGGATCGATCACCGGAGCCGGGTCGGTCATCGACGCCGGGCCGGTCATCGGCACCGGGTCAGTCGTGGACGCCGGAACATCGGATACCGGCGCCGGGACGGTCGCCGGAGCCGTCATCAAGACTCGCCAGGCCTGGTCGGACGCCCGCGGCGCTTCCGGCCTCGTGGCTGCGGGGTGAACCTCCCGACGGACTGCCTCGCGGCGATCGGGCGACGGCAAAACGTCGAGTGCCATCGGCGCCGTGGCATGATCGGGAAGCAGGTCCGCGGCCGTCGGCTGTTGAGGTTGATAGGCGGCCAGTTGCGGATCGATTCCGACGTCCTCGACCGCGCCGAGAAGCGCCGTCTGAGGCCGCGTAATCAGAGACTGAACGGTCGGCGCGGTTCGTTCGATCCACGTCTTTACGCGCCTTTTCGACGCCACTGGCGCGCGCCGGGCCGGAGACCGCGCGGCGACCTGTGGCTGGGACGGGACCGATACCGGGGGGGCGTGCCGATTGTCGCGCGCCGCCTCGGCCGAACGCATTAGGTCCGCTTCCTGATAGGACTCTTCCGCGGTTTTCCGGTTGGCCAATACCACCGGGTCTTTTCCGTCACGCGATTGGGCATCGCGCAAATAGGCGACCGCAAGATCGAAACGATCCTGCATTAGGTAGGAATAGCCAATGTTATTGAGGGTCTGGCTTGACGCCGGGTCGGCCGCCAAGGCGCGCTCGTAATATCTGGCAGACAGGTCGTAGCGGCCAAGCCTGTCGTAGCTGGCCGCCAAACCGTTGAGCGCCTCGATCGAAGCAGGTTCGCTATCTACGGCGGACTGGAAATGCTTCACCGCCAATCCGAACTGCCCGGCGCTGAAGTGGCTCTTGCCGCGCTCGTAGGCCGACATATCGAATAGTTGGGGCCGATCCGTTCCGCCGAGGCACCCCCCTAACGTCAGGCTCGCGAGAATAGCTATAATCTTATGGCTCTTCGACATAGTTATTTCCTCAATTTCGCCCGGGTGGTTCCCTCGCTAACCCAGTGCGGGAAGGATTACGCGTGCGATGGTAAGCATGCCAGGCAACATGACTGCCGCGAACATCGCCGGCAAAATACAAAGCACCAGCGGAATAGTCATCTTCACCGGCAATTTGTGCGCCATCTCTTCGGCTCTCAGCATACGGCGCGCCCGCATCTCTTCGGCGTGAATCCGAAGCGTTTGGCCGATGCTGGTACCCAGCGCGTCCGATTGCAGCAACAATGTCACGAATGACGAAATCTCACGCAAATCGATCCGCTTGGAAAAGTTTCGCAACGCGTCCGCCCGGCTTTTTCCGGCGCGCAGTTCGAGCGAGACCATTCCCAATTCGCTGGCCAGAATCGGGTGCGCAGGCGCGATCTGCACGCCGACCCGGGTGAAAGCGGCGTCGAGACCAAGCCCGGCCTCGACGCAAACCACCAGCATGTCGAGCGCATCCGGAAAGGCCTCGGCGATTGCTTGCTGACGCTTGTCGACCCGGCTCGATATCAATATCCCGGGCAAATAGAGTCCCGCCAAGGCAAGGCCGGCGGTCGCCACCATGATCTTCCGAACCGACATGTCGAAGCCGAGAATCGGTAGGAGAAACAGGAATCCGGCCGGCACGCCAACCGCCAATATGGTACGGATCAGGAAATAGTTGCGCACCACGGAGGTGCCGGTGAAGCCCGCCTGCATGAGGCGCGTGCGCAGGCTCGACACCGAGCCCTCTTTTTGATCCATGAAGTATTTTTCGAGCGGCTTGACGATATCGTCCCAGGCGCTCTCGCGGTCCTGGCTCGCGCGCAGCGCCGGTGTTCCGCCCTTGCCGGATTTGTTGTCGGGGCGAATGGTTTCACGCTGCGCTGCATCGCCGCTCAAGCGGCGTTTGACCGGATCACGGGTGAACAAGGCCCCGACGCCCAGGACGGCCAGCACCACGGCGACGAAGATCAGGCCCATGGTGAGCACCGCCTGATCGCCCGAAAGCAGTTGTCTTAGTAATTCCACGACGTCCTCCCGGCCCCTCTAGACCCTGAAATTCACGAGCTTGTACATGATGTACACACCGATCAATTGGAGGCCGAGAGCGACCCCCACCAAGGGCCAGAATTGGGGATCATCGGCTGCGTTCATGTAATAATCCGGCTTGTTCATAAAAGTCAGGGTCGCGAACGCAAGAGGCAGCACCGACAATATCTTGGCCGACATGCGACCTTCCGAGGAAATTGCCTTGATTTTCAAGAACATACGGAATCGCGCACGGATGACGGTCGAAAGACCGTGCAGCACTTCGGCCAGGTTGCCGCCGGTCTCATGCTGGATATTGATCGACACAACGACGTATTGGTAATCTTCCACGTCGACCCGGTCGCCCAGGTTCGCCAGGGCTTCCCGAAGTTCGAGACCATAGGTCATCTCGTCCACGGCGATACCGAATTCGGTCCCGATCGGATCCGGCATCTCCTTGGTAACCAGGGTCATCGCCGCGCTGACCGGATGTCCGGCTTGCAGGCTTCGCACCATGATGTCCAGAGCGTCGGGAAGTTGCTCGGCAAAGGTCTTCAACCGGGCGGACTTCTTGTATTTCAGGAATAGGATCGGTCCGCCGATACCGGCAGCCAGGGAAATCAAGGCAATAACTCCGATCGCGGCAAGGCTGCCGGCGATCATGCCGCCGCGGGTCAGCAGCAAGATCGAGAGGAAACTGCCGATCGCCACCGCCACCATCATGAGCAGCAGGCGTTGGATCGACATGGTAATCCCGGTCTGCTGGATCAGATGATCGAGATCGGCGCCCCAACTGGATAACGGACCGAGGAATGAGACCGCGTCGCGCGGATCGCGGCGGAGAGTTTCGAAAACCTCACGCGTAGTCGCGCCGGAATCGAGCATCTGCATCCGGCGGTTGACGGAATCACGCCCGCCCCGGGTATCCGTCATGAGGAAATACAGCCCCTCCACGAGGAGCAGGGCCGCCAGGAATATGGCCCCGTAGATCAGATAAATGGTATCGAATGCCATGGCTGCGCCTACTCCATCGAGCGGTTGGGCTCGAACAGATCCGGCGAGATCTCGATGCCCCGGGTTTCGAACTCGTTCATGAATTGCGGCCGGATGCCGGTCGCGACAAATTCGCCATGAATGGTGCCGTCCGGATCCGTGGACCGGCGATTGAATTTAAATATCTGGTGCATGGTGACGACCTCGCCCTCCATGCCGGTAATCTCGTCGAGACTGATGAGCCGGCGTTTGCCGTCACTCATGCGCTCGATCTGGATCACGACGTGAAGCGCCGAGGCGATCTGGCCGCGCATGGAGCGAGTCGGCAGATCGAAGCCGGACATGCCGATCATCTGCTCGAGCCGGGTCAAGGCGTCGCGACTGGCATTGGCGTGAATCGTGGTCATCGAGCCTTCGTGGCCGGTGTTCATGGCCTGCAGCATGTCGAAAGCCTCGCCGCCGCGAACCTCGCCGACGATAATCCGGTCCGGGCGCATACGCAGAGCATTT
>CAXMQD010000667.1:0-3829 GCA_964194965.1 uncultured Acidimicrobiia bacterium
AGGGTCGATGATCGAAATATTGGGCATAGAGATCGCCCGCTTCGACCGGCTTCCGCAGTTGGGGCAGGCCATGGGAGACGACGAACGGCTCATGGTTTGCCATTCCTCGAAAAGGCCGCATTTCTTGCAGGTGTAATTATAAAAAGGCATGGGTCTCTCCTCAGTTTCTAGCGTCAGCTCAGCCGATGGCCCCCGTCAACAGCAGGTACCCCGGGATCCAGCCGGTATAGACACCTTGTGCGGCACAGACCGCACCAGTCACCTTCGCGATCGGCCGGCCCAGGGCAAGCAGTGCCCAGAACATGAGCCACAGCACGGCCCAGGAGGCCCAGCAGATGGTAAACCAGTAGTCCCATGTGGTGACCGCGCCGGCTAGGCTCTCCAGGGTGATCGGGATGACCGTGATGCCGACAAAAAAGCAGAACCAGCCGAGGCCCTTGCCATTGGCGCCGTTGTACCTGTTCCAGGCCACCCAGTAATAGGTGAAGGTGAACAGCAGCGTGAAGGCTGCCCCCTTGATGGATCCGGCGTCCGCGCCTGGTCCAAAGGCGAGGAACAGGGAAACGAACAGCGTCAGCGTGCCGACGAAAATGTTGATGACCGAGATCTCCCGATCCTCAATATAGCCCATGACCCAGATGCCGTTCAGAAACAGCACAGCGCCAACGTAAAGCAACGCAAGTCCTAACAACATAAATTAGCCCTCCGGTCTCTTGCCGTCCTTGACCGCGCCCTTGCCCCAGATCTGTCTGCTGGGCGGCGCGGGCGCGGTTAAGTTAGGGATGCGGCTTGGCCTCGCGGCCAAACCGCGCGCCCCTTAATGCCTTGGACTAGCTGCACACAGCCGCATCGATACCGCTGGGGATCGATTGCGACGGGCCGGATTTGTTTGGCCGGATATCGAAGTCAAATATTCCGGTCGGGATTGCAACCGTACAACACGCGTTGGGAATATCCACAATCCCACTGACCCGACCTTCGACGGGCGCCGTGCCCAGGATCATGTAGGCCTGCTCGCCGGAGTAGCCGAATTTCTTCAGATACTCGACCGCATTCAAACAAGCCCGACGATAGGCGATCGTGGCATCGAGATAGTGCTGCTCGCCGGTGTGCTCATCGACCGAAATACCTTCGAAGATCAGATAGTCGGTGTAGTTCGGCTCGACCGGGCTGGGCTGGAAGATCGGATTTGTGATGCCGTACTTCTCCATACCGCCCTTAATTATATCGACGCCGATATCAATCCAGCCGGCCATCTCGATGGCACCGCAGAAGGTGATTTCGCCATCGCCCTGCGACCAGTGAATGTCGCCCATCGACAGGCCACCCCCATCGACGTAGACCGGGAAGTAGACCTTGGAACCGCGCGAGAGGTTCTTGATGTCGCAGTTGCCGCCATGCTCGCGGCCGGGAACCGTACGCGCGCCCACTTGACCGGCTTGATGTCCCGCATCGCCCGACATCTGGCCCATAAGCGCCGTCGTCGTACCGGCCAGGCCGTCCGGCAAGGTGCAAAGGGGTGGCACGCGGTCCTTATTGGTGTTGAACAGAGCAGATTCGCGGTCGGTCCAGGTCTTTAGCAGTTCCGCCGAAGGCAGGGTGCCGATCAGGCCCGGATGAATCATGCCGGGGAAGCGCACGCCGGGAATATGCCGCGAGGTGGTATAGATGCCGTGGAAATCCCAGCAAGCCTTGCGCGCCGCCGGATAGTGCTTGTCCAGGAAGCCGCCGCCATTCTCGTACGCGAAAATGCCGGTGAAGCCCCACTGGGAATCTTCCAGCCAACCGATGTCATTGATGTCCACCACCAAGAGATCGCCAGGCTTCGCGCCCTCGACCCCGAATGGACCGCTCAGATAGTGCACCTTGGACAGATCGACATCGCGGATATCATTGGCAGAATCATCGTTCTTAATTTGCCCGCCGGTCCAGTCGTAACACTCGACCCGGAACTCGTCGCCGGGTTTGAACCACTCGGTGAATGGGATGTCCGGATGCCAGCGATTGTGGGTCTTAACTGCCTGATCCTCTGGCCACTTATCCATTTCGGCCCGAAAAACGGTCTTCGCCATTTGGAAGCCTCCTAGCTTTCACATAAGTCTTGATCCGGATCCACCGACAGCTGCGCGGCCACTGTTGGGCTGACAAACCGTTGAGGATCAGCGAAGTAGAAAGGTGCTGGATTCACAGATCAAGTGCAACACCTCAGTTGATGTAAGAAGGCCTCGGGCTTGCGTACCATGAGGTCTGGAAATTTGTTTGAGCCCCGCGCCGGGGCGATCCGTCATATTGGTTTTCCATGAATGCGACCAAACAACCATGGAGAACCGGCATGCGGAAAGACCAGGATAATGCTCTTGAGGCCTTGATGGAACAACTGATCGAAAGCGGCACGGAGGAGATGGCTTCGGTCTTCGCCGGGCTCTTCAATCTCGCCATGCGCATCGAGCGTGAGCGCTTCTTGGGTGCCAACCACTACGAGCGCAGCCCCGAGCGCCGCGGCTATGCCAACGGCATCAGGCCCAAGAAGATCGACACCCCGGCCGGCACGGTGACGCTGGAGGTTCCCAAGACCGCCGATCATGATGCGCCCTTCTACCCGCAAGCCCTGGAGCGCGGCCGGCGCTCCTGCCGCGCCGTCATGCTGGCGGTGGCCGAGATGTACATCAAAGGCGTCTCCACCCGTGATGTCGAAGCGGTGATGCAAGAATTTGGCCTGGAGAGCCTGTCGTCGACCCAGGTCAGCCGCGCCGCCAAGCTCCTGGACGAGGAGCTGGAAGCCTGGCGCAACCGGCCGCTCGGCGAGATCCGCTATCTCATCTTGGATGCCAGGTACGAGAAAGTCCGCGAGGGTGGGGTGGTGCGCGATGCCGCCGTGCTCTCGGCGATCGGCATCGGCCCTGACCAGCGCCGCCGGGTGCTCGGCGTCTCTTGCACCATCTCCGAAGCGGAAGTGCATTGGCGCGCCTTCCTGGAGAGCCTGGTCAAGCGTGGCATGCGCGGTGTGATCTATATCGTTTCCGACGATCATCCGGGTCTCGGGGCCGCCAGAAGGGCTGTCTTGGGCGGCGCCACCTGGCAGCGCTGTCAATATCATCTGGCCCAGAACGCCATCCATCACAGCCCCAACCTCGCCATCCGCAAGGCCATCGGCAAGCAACTGCGCCGCGTCTGGGACGCGCCCGACATCGAGGCCGCCGAGGCCGAGCTGGCGCGCCTGGCGGAGCGCTACCGAGAGCCCGCCCCCAAGCTTGCCGCGTGGCTCGAAGCGGCAATCCCCGAGGGCCTCGCCGTCTTCTCCCTGCCCGAGCGCCACAGCAAGCGCATGCGGACCTCGAACCCCATGGAGCGATCCATCCAGCAGGAGATCAAACGCCGCACCGTCAAGGTCCGGGTCTTTCCCAACGAGGCCTCCCTCGAACGCCTGGTCACCGCCATCCTCGTCGAAATCGACGAGAAGTGGCAAACCACCAACAAGCCATACATCACTTGGAAAGCCAACGATGACTGAAACAGGCCAATTCAAATTTCCAGACATCAGGTTGCGTAATCCCCGATCCGCATTGGCCGGCTCACACTGCCGAACCGGATCATCATGGCCCCGTTGACCCGAGGCCGCACTGGCGCCGAAGGCGTCCCTAGCAAGCTCGTAGCGGAATATTACGCGCAGCGCGCTGAAGCGGGGCTACTCATTTCAGAAGCCACCGCCATCAATGCGCAGGGCCGCGGCTGGCGCAACGCGCCGGGCATTTACAACGATGCGCAGGTCGCTGGATGGCGGGGTGTTGCCGAGGCCGTTCACGCCCGAGGTGGACGCGTCTTCATGCAG
>CAXMQD010000668.1:0-1895 GCA_964194965.1 uncultured Acidimicrobiia bacterium
GAGCCAGGAGAGACCGAGCTAGGAGAGGCCCGTGGAGGAACTTGACGAGCTCGAGGACGACGCCTGGGGGACCGTGTTCCGGGACGTGATTCTGCTGGCGCTGATCGGCTTCGTCGCCATGGTCATCATCCTGTTGCCCCACGTGGTACCGGCCAAGAAGCAAACCGAGGATCAGAAGGCGCCGGGCAACGTCATCGTCGAGATGCACTGGCCCTCGGACATGCCCGTCGACGTCGACCTCTGGGTCCAGGCGCCCAACGAATCCCCGGTCGGGTTCTGGAACATGGGCGGGCCGACCTTCAACCTGCTGCGCGACGATCTCGGCTCCGAGGCCGACGCCACCGATGAAAATTTCGAGATCACCTACAGCCGCGGCATTCCGGCGGGCGAATACATCGTCAACGTCCATATGTACGGGATCGTGCCACCCGACCAGCCGGTGCCGGTGACCGTCGTGGTCAGCGTCCGCAAGCTCTACGACCAGGCCCGGCAGATTCTCGAGACCGAGATCGAGCTGAGCTATCGCAACCAGGAGGAAACCGCCTACCGCTTTCGCCTGACCGACGAGGGCGACCTGATCGAGGGCAGCGTCAGTACCCTGAGACGGCCACTGGTTACCGGCCATAATACCAAAGGTCTTAAATAATGGCCCATAGAGATCGCGCGGGCGATCCGTCGGCCAAGGGGGCGGGCAGGAGGGGAGCCGCAGGCGATGTGGGTCATCGGCAAGGCTTCCCGACGCCGCAAGGGAGTCCCCTGCCGGTTCGCCCGCGCGACCGAAGGCGGCCTCCCAAGGTTTTCGGGCGGCGTCCCGCGCGGCTTCCGATGTGCCGCATCGCTGCGCCACGCGCTCCTGGCCGAAAACCTTGGGAGGCCGTCTCTATGGGTCATTATTTAGGACCTTTGGTATAAAGGAGCGAAGTGATGGATATTCTATTCTACGTCTTCGCCGGCGCCACCGGCGTCGCGGCGGCGCTCGCCGCCATCGCCATCTGGGCGCCGAGGCCGACCCGGGTGCGGGTCGTGGCGCTCTCGATCGCGGCGCTGTTCATCCCGGTGGTCTACGCACAATCGATCGAAATGTTGAGCAAGCCGAAACCGGCGAGCTTCGAATGGTACGAACGCAGCACCGACAATGCGGAGCTACTCGGCGTCAGTTTCGCGGAGGGCCGATCGATCTATCTGTGGCTCAGAATCCCGGGCACATTGGAGCCGCGATCCTACGTGATTCCGTGGAGCGTGAAGCTGGCCCAGAAACTGGAAGACGCCGTCGACGGCGCGGTCCGCAGCCGGTCGACGATCATCCTCAAGAATCCCTTTTTCCGGCGCAGTCTGGAAGAGTGGGGCGACCTCAACGTCGAGATCAACCCGCCGCCGCTGCCGCCGCTGAAAAAGCCGCCGCCGCCGGCGCGGGTGTTCAACCCGCGCGAAGAAAGCATCTGAGAGTCGCTGGTCGGCGCTTTCACTCCTGCCCCCTCCTTGGCTATTATCCCCGGTCCGCCCCCGCTGGCAGCCCGTAATACGCAGAAGGAAAATCCCCGTGCCCAAACCCGTTCGCATTGTCGTCCCCGGCGACGATCCGGTGCAGATCGCCGGCTCGCCCAATCTGGCGCGGCTCGCGCCCTACGGCGAGGTGACGCTGCACGACAGCCGGCCGGAGAGCCATGACGAGAAGATCGCGCGCGCCCGGGACGCGGAGATCCTCATCAATTCGCGCGGCGTGGTGACCTGGCGCGCGGCGGAACTCAGGGCGCTGCCCAAGCTCAAGATGATCACCACCTGTTCGATCGGCACCGACATGATCGACCTCGCGGCCGCCAAGGAGCTGGGCATCGTGGTCTCCAATCAGCCCGGGCGCACCGCGCCGGCGGTCGCCGAGCACATGTTCGGGTTGA
>CAXMQD010000669.1:0-2151 GCA_964194965.1 uncultured Acidimicrobiia bacterium
AACCGGCCGCTCAAGTTCGAGGAGTGGGAGGCGATGCGGCCCCAGACGGTCTACGTCTCGGCGACCCCCGGGCCGTGGGAGATGACCCAGACCGGCGGCGTGTTCACCGAGCAGGTGATCCGGCCCACCGGCCTGATCGACCCGGTCTGCATCCTGCGCCCGGCCGAGGCCCAGGTCGACGACCTGATGGACGAGTGCCGCGCCACCGCCGCCAAGGGCTTCCGGGTGCTGGTCACCACCCTGACCAAACGCATGTCCGAGGACTTGACCGAATACATGCACGAGGCCGGCTTGCGCGTGCGCTATCTGCACTCCGACATCGACACCCTGGAGCGGATCGAGATCATTCGCGACCTGCGGCTCGGCGTATTCGACATCCTGATCGGCATCAACCTGCTGCGCGAAGGGCTCGACATCCCGGAATGCGCGCTGGTCGCGATCCTCGACGCCGACAAGGAAGGTTTCCTGCGCTCGACCACCTCGCTGGTGCAGACCATCGGGCGCGCCGCGCGCAACGTCGAGGGACGGGTCATCCTCTATGCCGACACCATGACCAAGTCGCTGACCGCAGCGCTCGACGAGACCAACCGCCGGCGCGAGAAGCAGCAGGCCTACAACGCCGCGCAAGGGATCACGCCCGAGACCATCAAAAAGCAGATCACCGACATCCTGAACAGCGCCTACGAGAGCGACCACGTGACCGTCGGCACCGGCGACGCGGACACCCTCCACCTGGTCGGTCACAACCTCAAGGCCCACCTGGCCGATCTCGACAAGCGCATGCGCGCCGCCGCCGCCGAGCTCGAGTTCGAAGAAGCCGCCCGCTTACGCGACGAAATCCACCGCCTGGAAAGCCAAGAGCTGGAGCTGCCCGGCGCCGCCGGCAGCGGCCGTGGCGGGAGCGGCGGTTTCGCCAACCGCATGCGCCGGGCCGACGCGGCGTCGAAAAGCCGCAAGGGCAAGGGGAAGCGGAGGGGGAGAAGGTAGGGGGCATCTGAGAAATGCCCCGGCTCGAGCGTTGGCGCGCTGAAAGCTCGAGATAAACCTCTATGTCGCCTATCGGGAACCATCCGGACGTACCCACGCCTCAGCCCGAACGGCAAAGTGTAGCGATAACCGGAAGTCAAGGTTCCAGGTTTCAGCACCCGGGCAATTCCTTTAAACTACTGTTCCTTCCGTATTCCAGCTAAGGGGCGCCCCGTGAGCGAAGAGGGTGTAGAACGCAAGCTGACCACCATTCTTGCCGCCGACGTGGTCGGTTATAGCCACCTCATGGGCGAGGACGAGGCAGGAACGCTCGCGCGTTTGAAGTCCCTGCGTAAAGAACTGATGCAGCCCAAGATTGCTGGAGGCCGCGGACGCATCGTGAAGCTCATGGGTGATGGGCTTCTGGCCGAGTTTCCCAGTGTCGTCGAGGCCGTGCGATGTGCCGTCGATATTCAACAAGACATGGTGGGGCGCGAAGCTGATCTTCCCGATGAGCACCGCCTCAGGCTCCGTATCGGCGTGAACCTCGGGGACATCATCGTCGAGGGATCAGACATCTACGGTGACGGCGTCAACGTGGCCGCGCGGCTGGAAGGTCTTGCCGAACCGGGTGGGATCTGCATCTCCGGAAAGGTCTACGAGGAGGTCAAGAACAAGCTCCCCGCCGCCTTCGAGGACCTGGGCGAACAGGAGGTCAAGAACATCCGGGAGCCTGTCCGAGTGTACCGCTGGGGCGACGCCGTCGCTGATCCGATGCCCGACATGGCGGGCGCGGAGGGAGTGCTACCACTTCCCGATAAGCCCTCGATCGCAGTTCTACCGTTCGACAACATGTCCGGAGACCCAGAGCAGGAATACTTCGCCGACGGCATCACCGAGGACATCATCACCGAGCTGGCCCGGTTCCAGAACCTGGTGGTCATCGCCCGGAACTCGACATTCACCTACAAAGGTAAAGCGACCAGGGTCAAGGATGTGGCGCGGGACCTTGGCGTTCACTATGTCGTCGAAGGGAGTGTGCGGAGAGCGGGCAGCCGGGTCCGGGTAACGGTGCAGCTGATCGAATCCAAATCCGAAAAGCACGTTTGGGCCGAGCGCTACGATCGGGAACTGACCGATATCTTCGAAATCCAGGACGAAGTGACAAAAGCGATCGTCGGCGCG
>CAXMQD010000670.1:0-3658 GCA_964194965.1 uncultured Acidimicrobiia bacterium
GCGCTGGCCCAAACTGGTCAGAATCTCGTAGCCGATGGTGCCTGCGGCTTCCGCGACGTGGTCGGCGGTGAGTTCCGGCCCGATCAGGTCGACCAAGGCGCCAGGCCGCGCGCTGTTGGGGGAGACGCCGGTGACGTCGAGGGTGATCAAATCCATCGAGACACGTCCCACCACGGGGACCCGCTGATTGCCGAGCCAAGCGCTGCCACGGTTCGAAAGCGACCTCAGGTAGCCGTCGGCATATCCGACCGCGACGGTCGCGACTCGGGTCGGCTCGGCGGCGCGATGGCTCGCACCATAGCCAACGGTTCGGTGAGCGTCAATCTCGCGCAGCTGTAGTATTTTTCCTTGCAGGCGAACCACTTGGCGCATGGGATTGGGGCGGCCGGGGATCGGATTGATGCCGTAGAGCGCGACCCCCGGGCGGGCCAGGTCGAAATGGTAGTCGGCGCCCAGGAAGATGCCCGAGGAGTTGGCGAAGCTGGCCGGGGCGGCGGGCAGGCGCGCACGCGCGGCGCGGAATTCGGCGAGCTGGGCGGCGTTGAGCGGGTGCCGAGGCGTGTCCGCGCAGGCCAGGTGGCTCATGACAAGAGTCAGCGAGATTCCATCCAATCGGCCCGGCTCGGCGGCCAGTGCATCGAGTTCGCCCCTGGGCAGGCCAAGGCGGCTCATGCCGGTGTCGATGTGAAGCGCCGCGGGCAGCGGATTTCCGGCCGCGCGCGCTTCGGCGCGCCAGGTGTCGACCTCGCCGAGGGAATTGAGCACGGGAACGATGCGCCGGGCCCGGAACTCCGCCGCCGGACCGGCGGCCAGGCCGTTGAGCACCAATATTTCAGCCGCCTCGGGGACCGCGCCGCGCAGCGCGACTGCCTCGCCTAGTTGGGCCACGAAGAAGCGCCGCGCGCCGGCCTGGAACAGGGCGGGCGCCACCCGCGTCAAACCTAGGCCGTAGCCGTCCGCCTTGACCACGGCGGCGCAGGGCACGCTGCCCAGTTCGGCGCAAAGGCGCCGATAGTTCTCGGCAATCGCGCCCAGGTCGATGGTCAGGATCGCGCCGGCGCGCGCGGCTTCGGGATCGGTGTCGCCGGGCGCGCCAGGGACCGTTTCCTCAGAAGGGCACATCGCCGGACTGAGAGCCGCCGCGCCGCTCGGGCAGGTGGTCGTCCTCTACCAAGTCGCTGAAGCGCGTGAACTCGCCCCGGAACGCCAACTCGACGGTGCCGATCGGACCATGGCGCTGCTTGGCGACGATGACCTCGGCTTTGTTGCGGGTCTCCTCTTGACGTTCGCCGTAGCGCGCCCGGCGGCGCTCGAAGTCGTCGTCCTTTTCGTTGGCGCGCTGGCTCGGCTTCTCGCGCATTAGATAATATTCCTCGCGGTAGATAAACATCACCACGTCGGCATCCTGCTCGATCGAGCCGGATTCGCGCAGGTCCGAGAGCTGCGGCCGTTTATCGTCGCGCTGCTCGGTCTGGCGCGAGAGCTGGGACAGCGCGATCACCGGCACGTTGAGTTCCTTAGCGATGGCCTTGAGGCCACGGGTAATCTCGGAAACTTCCTGGACCCGGTTTTCGTTGCGCATGCCGGCCGGGCCCTGCATGAGCTGCAGGTAATCGACCACGATCAGGTTCAGGCCTTGCTGACGCTTGAGGCGCCGCGCGCGGGTGCGCAGCGCGCCGATGGTGAGCGACGGGGTGTCGTCGATGAACAGCGGGAGTGTGTATAGGGCCCGCGACGCATCGAAAACAGCGGAAAATTGTTGATCGCTGATCTCGCCGCGCCGCATGGCGTCCGACCGAACTTCGGCGGCCTCGGAAAGGATCCGCGTGGCCAGTTGCTCGGTCGACATTTCGAGCGAGAAGAACGCAACCACCTCGGGCACTTCGATTTCAGTGCCATCCGGTCCCTTCTTCTTTCGGCGCGCTATGGCGGCGGAAGCGGCGATATTGGTGGCCAGCGATGTCTTCCCCATCGACGGCCGGCCGGCGAGGATGATCAAGTCGGATTCGTGCAGGCCGCCCAATAGCTTGTCGAGGTCCCGAAATCCGGTCGAGACACCGGCCACGTGGCTGTCGCGATCCTTGGCGGCTGCGGCCATGTTGACCGCCTCGATGACCGCCGATTTGAAGGTGGTCAGGCCGCCCTCGGTCTGACCCGCCTCGGCCAGGCCGTAGAGCTTCTGCTCGGCGGCCTCGATCTGGTCGACCGCGGTCACGTCGATGTCCTGCTCGAAGGCGTCGTTGACCACGTCCTCGCCGAGCGCGATCAACTCGCGCCGCAAAAACAGGTCGTAAACCGTGCGGCCGTAATCGGCGGCGTTAATGATCGTGACCGTGCTGCTCTGCAGCTTGGAGAGGTACTGCGCGCCACCGACCTCGGCCAGGTCTTCGTCGCGGTCGAACAACGTCTTGAGAGTGATCGCATTGGCCTGTTGGCCGCGCTCGATCAGCTTGCCGCAGGCCCCGAAGATGCGCCCGTGCACCGCGTCGGCGAAGTGCTCGGGGCTCAAGAAATCGGCGACCCGTTCGTAGGCGTAATTGTTCTCGAGGATCGCGCCGAGCAGGGCCTGCTCCGCCTCGTAGTTGACCGGCGGCGCGCGGAAATCGCCCTCATCGTCTTCGGGAAGCGGCAGCTCGGCGAGATTGGAGTGCTGATTTGGTTCCATCGCGGCGCAAGTTAGCAGAGGTTCGGTGCGAGAGACTGTTTTACGTGACGTGGATAAAAATTACATCGGGGATAACCCGACTCGCACGTTCTTCGATTCGCCACATTATAGCACGATGCAACAGGGTAAAAAAAAGCGGTGATCCGAAACCCGAACCACCGCCCAATTGTCTGTCATAAAGTAGCGTGACGCTCAGGCGTCCTTGGCGTCCTTGGCGTCTTTCTCGGACTCCGCGCCGCCCGTGCCCTCCGTGGTATCCTCGGGGGCCTCCTCGGGGGCCTCCTCGGCCTCGATCTCGGCGATCGTCGCCTCGGTCTCGGCGGCGGCGGCTTCCTCGGCGGCGTGTTGCTCTTCGTCGCTAACGACGTGGTCGGTGCCGGCCTGGGCCTCGGCCTCGGCTTCCGAACGGGCGACGTTGGCGGTGATCGTGGCGCTCACCTCGGGATGCAGCCGAATCTTGACCGGATGCAGGCCCAGCGTCTTGATCGCATGGTCGCGGCTGATCTGGTCGTGCGTGATGGTGAAGCCGGCCTCGGTGACCGATTCGGCCAGATTACGGGCGTTGACCGAGCCGTAAAGCTGGCCCGATTCACCGGCCTGGCGGATCAGAGTCACCTTCAAGCCGTCGATCTTGGCGCCGACCTTCTCGGCCTCCTCGCGGCGTTCCAGGTTCTCTGCCTCGAGTTGGACGCGCTGCTGTTCGAACAGCGCGAAGTTTTCCTTGGTCGCGCGCCGGGCCTTGCCCTGGGGCAACAGATAGTTGCGCGCATAGCCGGGCTTGACGGTCACGACTTCGCCCATCTGGCCGAGCTTCTCGATCCGTTCCATGAGGATGACTTGCATGGTGGCGTTCCCCCCGGTCTAGCGGACGAGATAAGGCAGCAGCGCCAGATAGCGGGCCCGCTTAATCGCCCGCGCCAGCACGTGCTGCTTTTTGGCCGAGACCGCGGTGATGCGGCTGGGCACGATCTTGCCGCGCTCGGAAATGAAGCG
>CAXMQD010000671.1:0-6302 GCA_964194965.1 uncultured Acidimicrobiia bacterium
GACTTTCCGGCCGAAATCCGGGCGCCGGCCGGGACCACCTTCGGGGTCTCCGCCTATCAGATAAATTTCGGCACCACCGGCATCAAGACCGCCGGCGACATGGTCGACGTCCTGGTCGCCATGAACCCCGCGGCGCTCAAGGTCAATCTGGCCGACGTGCGCGGCGGCGGGTTGATTATCGCCGATACCGGCGCGTTCACCGAGAAGAACATCCTGAGGGCCGGCTACGACGACGATCCGCTGGACGACGGCACCCTGGCCAATTTCCGCCTCGTCACCGTGGATATGTCCCAGCACACCCTGGATGCGGTCAAGAGCGCCGGGCTGTCGAAAAGGGAAGCCCTGCGGTGCAAGAACATGTGGGCGTTGGGCTTCTCCTATTGGCTGTTCGAGCGCCGACGCAAAACAACCGTGGAATGGCTGGCGGAGAAGTTCTCCTCCCGGCCCGAGCTGGCCGCCGCCAACACAGCGGCCCTCAATGCCGGCCATGCCTTCGGCGAGACCTCGGAAATGTCCGGCATGTTGGGCGCCTTCACCGTCCGCGCGGCCGAGATAGCACCCGGCCTCTACCGCAACGTCGACGGCACCGAGGCCATGTCCTGGGGGCTGGTGGCGGGCGCGGCGCTGGCCGAGCTGCCGCTGGTTTTCTGTTCCTATCCGATCACGCCGGCCTCGGGCATCCTTCACACCCTGGCCGGGCTCAAAGATTACGGCGTCACCACGTTTCAGGCCGAGGACGAAATCTCGGCGGTCTGCGCGGCGATCGGTGCCTCGTATGCCGGCGCCATGGGCGTGACCTCGAGCTCCGGGCCCGGCATGTCGCTCAAGACCGAAAGCCTCGATCTGGCGATCTCCACGGAGCTTCCGCTGGTGGTGATTAACACCCAGCGCGCCGGCCCCTCGACCGGGATGCCGACCAAGACCGAGCAGGCCGATTTGCTACAGGCGCTCTACGGGCGCCACGGCGATAGTGCGCTGGTGGTCCTGGCGGCCCGTTCGCCGGCCGACTGCTTCGAGGCGGCGATCTTGGCGACGCAATTGGCCATCAAGTACATGACCCCGGTGCTGCTGCTGAGCGACAACTACATCGCCAACGCGTCGGAGCCCTGGAACCTGCCCGACGTCGAAAAGATGGCGCGGTTTCCGGCCAAATTTCGCGAGGATCCGGTAGATTTCCATCCCTTCGAGCGCGACCCCGCCACCTTGGCTCGGCCCTGGGCGATTCCGGGCACGCCGGGGCTCGAACACCGCATCGGCGGGCTGGAGCGCGACGCGGTCAGCGGCAACATCTCCTACGATCCGGCCAACCATCAGCGCATGACCGAATTACGCGCCACCAAGATTGCCCGCATCGCCGAGGATATTCCCGAGCAGGCGATCGACCAGGGGCCCGACAGCGGCCCGATGGTCGTGGTCGGCTGGGGCTCGTCCTATGGACCGATCAGCCGTGCGGTCGGCGACCTCTTGAGCGAGGGCGTCCAGGTTTCCCACGTGCATTTGCGCCATATCTGGCCGCTGCCGCGCAACCTGGGCGATCTTTTGGGCGGTTTCGAACGGGTCCTGGTGCCGGAGATGAACATGGGGCAGCTAGTGAAGTTGCTGCGCAGCGAGTTCTTGGTGCCGGCCGAAGGCCTCAACAGGGTATCCGGCAAGCCGTTCATGATCGCCGAGATCGAGGCAGCGGTGCGCGACCGCCTGGAGAAATGAGATGAATGTTGCGGCTCCACTCCCAAAACTGAGCGCCAAGGACTACGCCTCCGACCAGGAGGTCCGTTGGTGCCCCGGTTGTGGCGACTACGCGATCCTCAAATCAGTGGAAAAGACCCTGGCCGACATCCAGGCGGTTCCGGAAAAGACCGTCTTCGTGTCCGGCATCGGCTGCGCCGCGCGCTTTCCATATTACATCGCCAGCTACGGCTTTCACGGTATTCACGGCCGCGCGCCGGCGATCGCGACCGGCATTAAGCTGGCCAACCCGGACCTCGACGTCTGGGTGGTTTGCGGTGCCGGCGATGCGCTTTCGATCGGCGGCAACCACCTATTGCACGCGCTGCGCCGCAATGTCGATTTGCAGATACTGCTGTTCAACAACGAGATATATGGCCTGACCAAGGGCCAGTATTCGCCGACCTCGCGTCAGGGCACGCGATCGCCCTCGACGCCCAATGGATCGATCGAGGCGCCGGTCTCGGCGGTGGCCTTTGCACTGGGCTCGGGCGCGCGTTTCGTCGCCCGGTCGGTCGACACTCAGCAGAAGCACTTGCCCGGCGTGCTCAAACGCGCCCACGCCTATCGAGGCGCCGCTTTCGTCGAGATTTATCAGAATTGCATCGTCTACAACGACGGCGTCTTCGACGAATTCACCGACCGCAAAGTGGCGCCCGATGCCCAGGTCCACGTCGAGCACGCTCAGCCGCTAATCTTCGGCAAGGAGCGGGACAAGGGACTGAGGGTGGCGCCCGGCGGCCTCGCGCTCGAGGCGGTGCGGCTCGGCGAGAATGGTGTCACCGAGGCCGACATTTTGGTCCACGACGAGACCAACCGGGCGCTTGCGGTCATGCTGGCGGCCATGGAGCCGCCGACCCATCCGGTGGCGCTCGGCGTGCTCTATTGCCAGCCGGCGCCGAGCTACGAGCGCCAGATGGCCGAACGGGTCGCGAATGCGGTGAAGAAGGCGACCGAGGCCGGCACCCAAGGCGATCTCAACGCACTCCTGCGCCGCGGCCACACTTGGCGTGTCGAAGAAGGTGGGCGCATCGAAGAGTAGTGGGCGCATCGAAGAGTAGCGGGCGCATCGAAGAGTAGCGGGCGCGTCAAAAGAGAACGGGCGGCCGGTTCAGCCGTCCGCCCAGGCAGGACCCGGCAAGCCGCTAAACGATTCGCTTCAGCAGGCTGCGGAACTGCTCCTGTTCCTCGGGCGCGAGCGGGGCCAGAATCTGGCCGTTGACCGCGGTGATCCCGTCCAACAGGCGCCCGGCCACGCTTTTCCCCTCCGGCGTCAGTTCCAGCACCATTCGGCGCCGGTCGGTCGGATCGGGCGTGCGTGCGATGTAACCGCGGTCGAAAAGACGCCGCGTAACCCCCTGAATCGTCGCCGGATCCATGGCCGTCAGCCGCCCCAGGCGGTTCTGGGACAGCCGGCCCCGCTCCCGCAAGCGGGCCAACGCGAAGAACTGTGTCGGCGTGAACTGGTGATCGGCCAGAATCGTCATGAAGGTCGCGGAGGCCCGCTGGTGTGCGCGGCGGATCAGATGACCGATGGACTCGTCCAGGACAAAGCTGTCCGCCCCATTGACGAATCCGGGGGTCGTTGTCTCGCTGATTTGTTGCACTTGTGTATGCCCCTGGTTTTCCAAGACAAACCGCTTGTTGTGTCCAACGGTTGCTTGATTTGATTTGTTCGTTTCTTAGCGCAACTGGTATTTTTAATAGTCCAGTTTCTTCCGAACTTAATGAAGATTAACGTGGTTACTGTCGGAAGTCTATGCGTCAATTTAAACCAGAAGCGGAATATCTACATCCGCCGCGAGAACCTCTGCGAACCAGCCTCCGGCGAGGCGCCCGTGGACCGCCGCGATATCGGGCGCCAGGGACCGGTCGTCGCCCAGGAAAGCGGCGCTTTCGCGGATGCCGGCGTGGATTTCCTGAAGCCGAGGGCTGGTTTCCAGCGGCCGCCGCAGGTCGATGCCCTGGGCGGCGGCCAGAAGTTCGATGGCGACGATCTGGCCGCCGTTCCAAGCGATCTCGGCCAGCCGCCGCGCCGCGTAGGCCGCCATGGAGACATGATCTTCCTGATTGGCCGAGGTCGGCATGCTGTCGATGCTGGCCGGGTGGGCCAGCCCCTTGTTTTCGCTGGCCAGCGCCGCGGCGGTGACCTGGGCGTTCATGAAGCCCGAGTTGAGGCCGGGCTCGGCGACCAGGAAGGCGGGCAGGGCGCTCATATTCGCATCGGTGAGCAGCGCGGTGCGGCGCTCGGACAGTGCGCCGATTTCCGAAAGCGCGATCGCGATCGTGTCGGCGGCCATGGCGACGGGTTCGGCGTGGAAATTGCCGCCGGACAGAATCTCGCCCTCGGCGGCGAACACCAGTGGATTGTCGGAGACCGCGTTGGCCTCGCGTTCGATCGTCGCCGCCGCGGCACCGAGCAGGTCCAGCGCCGCGCCCATGACCTGGGGCTGGCAGCGCAGGGAGTAGGGGTCCTGGACCCGGCCGCATTCCAGGTGCGAGGCGCGAATGCCGCTGTCGGCGAGCAGTCCGGCGAGCACCCGGGCAACCGCCTGCTGACCGGGCTGGCCGCGGACCTCGTGGATGCGCGGGTCGAAGGGCACGTCGCTGCCGAGCGCCGCATCGACGCTGAGCGCGCCGGCTGCCAGGGCCGCCGCGAAGACGTCGAGCCCGGCGAACAGCCCGTCGAGCGCCAGCGCCGTGGACACCTGGGTGCCGTTCAGGAGCGCCAGGCCCTCCTTGGCGCCGAGTTCGAGCGGCGCCAGGCCGAGGCGCGCGAGCGCCACCGCCGCGGGCAGGGTCTCGCCGGCCAGGCGCACCTCGCCCTCGCCCAACAGCACCGCGGCCAGATGGGCGAGCGGCGCTAGATCGCCTGAGGCGCCGACCGAGCCCTTGCAGGGCAGCACCGGCATGGCGCCGCCGTTGAGCAGGGCCAGGAGCGCCTCAATCGCCTCGCGCCGGATTCCGGAATAACCCCGGGCGAGCGCGTTGACCTTGAGCAGCAAGACCAGCCGGGTGACACGCTCGGAAAGCGGCGCGCCGACGCCGGTGCAGTGGGACACCACCAGGCGACGCTGCAACTCGGTGACCTGGCCCGTATCGATGGTGGTACCCGCCAGACTGCCGAAGCCGGTGTTGATGCCGTAGACCGCGCGGCCCTCCCGAAGCACGGCGGCAACGGTTTCGGCCGAGGCCTCAATAGCGCCGTGGCAGGCAGGGTCGAGCGCGACCCCACGGGGACCACGCCAGAAGGCGCGCAGTTGCGCGAGCTCCAGAGTCCCGGGTTTGAGCTGAAACGGCTGTGGCTCGGCCATGAACACGCCCCCATCTTACGAATCGACTCGTTCGAGCCTGTTTATCACCGATAGCGCACGGCCAAAAGCGGCCCCGCGTTGACCGGGGTCGATGCCGAAACCTAGCTTTGCTGATCGGCGAGCGGGCGCTCAGCGACCCGGCGCGCGTTGTAGAGGCGGGCATGGGCTCCTTCAGGTGAGAAGGAACCGCGCGTTCAAACCGATGCCAACAGAGAATTCAGGTGGCCGGCAAGAGGCGTTTGAGCGTCTGCGTCGGTCCAGTATCGGGTATGGCTGAGCGGGTTCCAGCTGGTAAAGATATTGCCGACATTCACCTCGGCGTCCCTGACCAGATTATTATATTCATCGCTCAATGGCTGAAGAGGCCAGCCAAGCACATCGTCCTCGTCAAAATAATTTTCCCAGACGAAGTTATCATTCGGTCGGCGGATCGGAATTCTTTGCGCACGCGGCAAGCCGCCAACGAAAATTGGGATACTGCATCCTGTCGTTACCAGAACCCGCAGCGTGCGAAGCCGCCGGAAGTTCTTATTCTCTTCGGAAAGTCCATCGTGGCTGTGTTGCCATATTCCGTAAGTGGGGTCAGGATCGCGCATCGCATCCCAAATGTAGTTGGATAAGACCTGACCGCCCAGGGACTGCGCGATAAAGACAACGGGAGAGTTTGGCGACACGACGGCGTCGAAGGCCTGGCCCAGGCTGTCGAAGATACGCTTTTGGACCTGTTCATATGCACTGTCGGCGATTGTCCTCGAGTATTCGAGGCCGCCCGCGTCGGAGAACCCATACAGAAGAAATTTTCGCAGTTTTTTCGAATCGACATCGTTCCGGACGCGATTGAAGTACTCGATCTGTGGGTCTTGCAATATATCCTGATAGTAGATGTGATCGAAATGAACGTCGTCGTTCCAGGCGTTTGCTCCGACCATCGGGATCAGGTCGTCCCGTAGTTCCTCATAGTAGTCGCGCGCCGTTGAGCCCATTCCGTGCAAGGTCAGAAAAGCAATTTTTTTTGCCATGACGTTGGCTCCGTTCAGTATGGATGGCGATTTCCCAGATAACCACCGGTGGCTGTCGGCAACACAGAAACATTGATATTTTAAGTTGTTTAAATTTTTTTGTCTACAACGTTTATTAGAATTAATATTCGCGCCTTACCGAGTAACTGGCGGACTTCCTCCCTCTGCTCCAGAAACATTGTGAGTGCGAGGATTCGAGCGGCGGTCCCGGGGGGCGGGATTGGCCCTACCCGGCGATTGCCTA
>CAXMQD010000672.1:0-4513 GCA_964194965.1 uncultured Acidimicrobiia bacterium
CGACTGGATCGACCACCTCTCGACCCTGTTCCCGGAGGTGCGCCTGAAGCACTTCCTGGAGATGCGCGGGGCCGACGGCGGGCCGGGACGCTACATCTGCGCCCTGCCGGCGTTCTGGGTCGGCCTGCTCTACGGCAGCACCGCGCTGGATGCGGCCTGGGACCTGGTCAAGGATTGGACCTTGGAGGAGCACACCTTCCTGCGCGCCGAGGTGCCACGCAGGAGTCTGGAGACCGAATTCCGCGGCCGGCCTCTGGCCGAGACCGCGCGCGCGGCCTTGGCGATCGCCGAAACCGGGCTGCGCGCGCGGGCCTGTCTGAATCCGGATGGCCAGGATGAAACCCAATACCTGAGCCAGTTGGCGGAGGTCCTGGCGAGCGGCAAATGCCCGGCCCGGGCCAAGCTCGAAGCCTACCACGGCCGCTGGGGCGGCAGCGTCGATCCGGCTTTCACCGAGGAAGCCTATTGAGTCGGTGGCCGTTTTTTTCCGGCTTGGGCCGCAAAAAAACGAAGAGCCGCGGTTGGGGGACCGCGGCTCTCTGGGGAGAATGGTGCTCGTATTGGGGAAGGGTTGGGTGGGGCAATTAAACGCCCTAGGCTTTAAAAACATATTAACGCACGCCGTAAAATTTCGGCCACGCGGCCGGTCCAGGAGCCTGTCCAAGGGGTCTTGAAATCGGGGGCCGCCGAGCCCGAGCAACAGGGAGACGAGAAAAATGCTCGCTAAACACAACCCTAGCACGATTTCGCCGGCTTTTTCCAACTACTCATTGGGGGTCGAAGCATCGGCCGGCGCGCGCTGGCTCCATGTCTCGGGGCAGGTCGGGGTCGCGCTGGACGGCGGCCTGGCCGAGGGCCCGGAAGCCCAAATGGAGACCGCGTTCCAGAACATTCTCGCGATTCTCGGCTCGGCCGGCATGGGGCCCCACGACCTGGTCAAGGTCACCGTGTTCCTGACTCGAAGCGAAGATATCGGCCTCTACCGCCAGGTGCGCGACCGCATGCTGGCCGGCGCCACGCCGGCCTCGACGCTGCTGGTCATCTCCGCCCTCGCCAACCCGGACTGGCTGGTCGAGATCGAAGCCATCGCCGCGGCGGCTTAACGCCGGGGCGATGCGCCTCTACTCGAACTGCTCGGCGCGGTAGGGGCCGGTGGTGTAGCTGTCCAGGTAGACCGAGAATTTGGGCAGGTTGGGCGGCGGGCAGACCCCGCCGGGGCAGTAGGGACTGTTGTTCATCAAGATCATGGCGCCGAGCTCATAGGGGCCGTCCTCTCCGCCGCGCCGCAGCGCGGTGCCATCGATCACGAACTCCAGAAACTCGGCGCCCTGGGTGCTCCGGGTCGCGTGGTGCAGAAGGGCGCGGAACGGCGCCCGCATCTCGGCCTGAAAGAAGATCGGGCCGTCGTGGATCGTGTCGACTTCGAGCGTCACCACCAATTCGTCGAACAAGCCGTTGCCGTCCAAGTCGCGCCCAAAGTCGCCGGCGAAGCCCTTGAAAATCACATGTTTGCGCTGAATCGTGCCCGGCTCGAGGGCGACCTCGCCCAGGTTTTCGAAACGGCGCAGGGCCAGAACCTCGTCGCGGATCGCCGCGTCCCAGCCGTTGCGCGGGGTCGGGCAGGCGAAGGGCGCCCAGGCGCAGAGCATCAGAATCGTCCGGGCGTGGTCGTCCGGGTGCCGCGATTTGGTGACCTCGACGTGGAGCGCCATCGGCCCGGCCGCCGCCAGCTCTTCGAGGCCCGGCGCACCGAGGTCCAAAGCGAAGGCGAGGTCCAGCGCGTCGCTGGCACTGGAGCTGCGCGGGAAGCGCATCGGCCCGGCGATCCGCCGGCGCTGGCCTGGCGGCGCCTCGGTCAGGATCGCGGCGACCTCGTAATCGCCCGGCGGCAGGTCCCGGGTCCGGACCCGGCCGTCGAGCGCGATCCGGTCGATCAGGCCGTCGCCGTCGTCGTCGTGCAGTTGGTGGCCGGCCTCGGCCAAGCCGTGGATCGCGGCGATGCTCGCCTGCCGGTCCGCGTCCCACGCCGCAACCAAGCGTGTGTGCATCAGGGTAACGCCAAGGCTGTAGCCGCCCTGGACCAGCATGATGGCGAGCCAGAGCGCGAGCGCGTGGCGCGCGAAGGGCCGCATCCGCCAGCCGAAGCCGAGCGCAATCAGTGGCGGCGCCAAGTAATAGGCGAACCCGATAAGCAGACTCCAAGGGCTCGGGAATACCAGGAACCCTTCGCCCTCGGACAGGGGAATTTCGAAGACCAGCGTGACCGCGACCAGCGCCACCAGGGCCACGAGATAGAGCCCCAGGACCAGCAACAGGGCGCCGAAGCGCAGTCGTCCCGGCGCGTCCAGGCTGGTGCCGCGCGCGCTCATGCCGGTCGCCGGTTCAGGCCCCGGTCTTTAGGCCGCCGTGCCGCCCACGGTCAGGCCGTCGATCAGGAGCGTCGGTTGGCCGACCCCGACCGGCACGCCTTGGCCTTCCTTGCCGCAGGTGCCGATGCCCGGGTCGAGCGCCATGTCGTTGCCGATCATGGAGACCTTGGTGAGCACGTCCGGGCCGTTGCCGATCAGCGTCGCGCCCTTCACCGCCGCGCCCGTCTTGCCGTCCTCGATCAGATAGGCCTCGGTGCAGGAGAACACGAATTTGCCCGAAGTGATGTCGACTTGGCCGCCGCCGAAGTTGACCGCGTAGATACCCTTTTCGACCGAGGCCAGGATCTCATTCGGGTCCTTGTCGCCGGCCAGCATGTAGGTGTTGGTCATGCGCGGCATGGGAATGTGGGCGTAACCCTGGCGCCGGCCGTTGCCGGTCGGCGTCATGCCCATCAGCCGGGCGTTCTGGCGGTCCTGCATGTAGCCGGTCAGGATGCCGTCCTCGATTAAGACCGTGCGTTGGCTCGGCGTGCCCTCGTCGTCGACGGTCAGCGAGCCGCGCCGGTCCTCGATGGTGCCGTCGTCGATCACGGTAACCCCGGGGGCTGCGACCCGTTCGCCCAGGAGCCCGGCGAAGGCCGAGGTCTTCTTGCGGTTGAAGTCGCCCTCCAGGCCGTGGCCGATGGCCTCGTGCAGCAGGATGCCTGGCCAGCCCGGGCCGAGGACGACCTGCATCTCGCCGGCCGGCGCCGCCACCGAATCCAGATTGACCAGCGCCTGGCGCAGCGCCTCGTCGACCGCACCCTGCCAGGTGTCGGTCTCGAGCAGGCGGTCGTAGGCGATGCGCCCGCCGGTGCCGTAGCTGCCACTCTCCATGCGCTCGCCCTGGCCGACCACGACCGAGACGTTGAGCCGCACCAGCGGCCGGATGTCGGCACTGCGCTCGCCGCCGGCGCGCAGGATTTGCACCGCCTGCCAGGAGCCCGCGAGGGTGGCGGTGACCTGGCGCACCCGGGGGTCGAGACCGCGCGCGTAGGCGTCGATTTCGCCGAGCAGCTTGACCTTGGCCTCGAAGGGCGCTTCGCCGAGCGGGTTGATATCGCTATAGAAGCTGCGGTTGGTACCCGTGGGCGCCGCCGCCATGACCCCGCCGTGGCCCGCGTGCACCGCCCGAACGGTTTCGGCGGCGCGCTGGATCGCGGCCTCGGAAAGCTCGCTGGCGTGGGCGTAGCCGGCCGCCTCGCCCGCGATCGCGCGCAGGCCGAAACCCTGGGAGGTGTCGAAGCTGGCGCTTTTCAGGCGGCCATCGTCGAAGCTCAGACCCTCGGACTGACAGTACTCGAGGAACAGCTCGCCGTCGTCGGCGCCGGCCAGCGCTTCGTCGACCAGTTCCTGGCAGCGCGACCGGTCGAGCCCGGCACGGTTGAAGAACAACTCCTCGGCGGCGGCGATCTGGGACATGGCGGGTTCCTCTGCGCGAGTTTCGTTTCCGGGGCGCCGCGGGTGGCGGGCGCGGCGGGCGATCGGTCCGGCGGCGGTCCCTCTCATATGGGCCGCGACGCCCAAGTTTCACCCGGTTACCCCCGGTTACCACAGAACGCGGCCACGGGGGAACCCCGGCTCCAAATCTCAACCGGGATCGCCGCCGCCCCGCATAACCATTTGATTATTCTGGTTATGCCGTTGCCGGCGCCCGCCCAGCGAGTCCGATTGGGCGGTTTGGCCGCGTTGCGGCGCCGAAACCCTTGCGGATTTTCGTAATTTCCAAGTGCGCCCGGGCTTGTGAGCCAGCAGAGCGCTTGCTATAGAGTTTCGCGAACTTGGGGTCCCCTCTGGGCGGTTCAAGAGACTGCGGTCGGCGGCCGGTATTGTCGTGTCCGACAACGCCGCGGCGCAATCAAGCGGGAATCTACATCATGACAATCTTCGGTCGGATTGGCGTATTTGCCGTCGCCTCGACCCTGGCCACGAGCCTTGCCGGCGGAGCCGGCGCGGATCAACCGCGCGATTGGCAGATGGGCTTCCAGCCGGCGGCGAGCACGACCATGGAGCGCATCGCGGATTTCCATAATTTGCTGCTGGTGATCATCACCCTGATCACGGTCTTTGTGATTCTGCTGCTGCTATACGTCGTGGTCCGCTTC
>CAXMQD010000673.1:0-6831 GCA_964194965.1 uncultured Acidimicrobiia bacterium
CGTCGAGGCCGGCTTCGCCGCCGCCGACGTGGTGATCGAGCGCGAATTCGATACCCAGCCGGTTCACCAAGCCTACATCGAGCCCCACGCCTGCGTCGCCAGCGTCGCGGAGGATGGCCAGGCCGAGCTCTGGGTCACCACGCAGGGCCACTACGTGGTGCGTGCCCACTGCGCGCGGCTCCTGGGCATGGACATCTCCAAGATCCGCGTGACCGCCTCCGAAATCGGCGGCGGCTTCGGCGGCAAGACCGTGGTCTATCTCGAGCCGGTGGCGCTCGGGCTGTCGCGTAAGGCCGGTCGGCCGGTCAAGATGGTAATGACCCGCGATGAGGTGTTCCGCGCCTCTGGACCGACCTCGGGCGCCCACATGAAGATCAAGATCGGCGCCACCAAGGACGGTAAAATCACGGCCGGCGAAGCCGAGCTGATTTACCAGGCCGGCGCCTTCCCGGGTTCGCCGGTGCAACCGGGCGCGATGTGCGCCTTCGCGCCCTACGATCTGGAGAACGTCAAGGCCGTGGGCTGGGACGTGGTGACCAACCGCTCCAAGGTGGCGGCGTACCGGGCGCCGGGCGCGCCGATTTCGGAATACGCGGTCGAATGCGTGATCGACGAGCTGGCCAAACGCCTCGGCATCGACCCGATCGACTTGCGCCTGACCAACGCCGCTAAAGAGGGCACCCGCGCCGCCTACGGGCCGAAGTTCGGCCCGATCGGGTTGGTCGAGAGTCTGGAGCAAGCCAAGGCGCATCCGCACTACCAGGCAGCGCTCGGTCCCAACCAGGGCCGCGGCGTCGCCTCGGGTTTCTGGTTCAACATCGGGGGCGAGACCTGCGCGTCGCTGATCGTCAACGAGGATGGCACCACGGCGCTGACCGTGGGCACCCCCGACATCGGCGGCTCGCGCGCTTCGCTGTGCATGATGACGGCCGAGGAGCTCGGCATCGACGTGGACCAGGTGCGGCCGATCATTGCCGACACCGCGTCGCTCGGTTACACGTTCCTGACCGGCGGCAGCCGCGCGACTTTCTCCAGCGGCATGGCGGCGATCGATGCGGCGCGCGACGTGGTCCAGCAGCTCTGCGAGCGGGCCGCCAAGATCTGGGAAATCCCCGCCGACGCGGTGGAATGGGAGGACGGCTACGCCAGGCCGGCCGGCGCCAACGCCGGCAACTTCGAGCCCATGTCGCTTGCCGAAATCGCCGCGATGGCCGGCAAGACCGGCGGGCCTATCGTCGGCCACGCCCAGATCAACGCGCAAGGGGCGGGTCCCAGCTTCGGCACCCATCTGGTCGACGTCGAGGTCGACCGCGAGACCGGCCGGGTCACCGTGCTGCGCTACACCGTGCTGCAGGATGCCGGCAAGGCGATCCATCCGTCCTACGTCGAGGGCCAGTTCCAGGGCGGCGCGGTGCAGGGCATCGGCTGGGCGCTCAACGAGGAATACATTTACGGTGCGGACGGCAAACTCGAGAACGCGGGTTTCCTCGACTATCGCATCCCGGTCGCCTCCGACGTGCCGATGATCGATACCGTGATCGTCGAAGTTCCCAATCCGCGCCATCCCTATGGCGTGCGCGGGATCGGCGAGACCCCGATCATTCCGCCGATGGCGGCGATCGCCAATGCCATCGAGAATGCGCTCGGCATCCGCTTTTCCGAGCTGCCGATGTCGCCGCCGAAGGTCTTGAAGGCGATCGGTGAGATGGCCGCGGCGGCCGAATAGGAAGTTGCCCCCAGGTGGGGGCGCGGCGCAAGAGGGAGGACGCGCAACCATGATCCGGGTGATGCTGACCGGCAATCTGCGGCGCTTGGTGGGCGGCGCGGGCGAAATCGAGCTGGAGGCCGGCACTATTGGACAATTGTTCCGGGCGCTCGGCGCGCGTTATCCGGGCATCGGGCCGCATCTGGAAGAGGGGGTGGCGGTCGCCATCGACGGCGAGATATTCCAAGACGCCCTGCTCGAGCCGATCCCGCCCGGCGCCGAGGTCCACCTGATGCCCCAGATCGGCGGGGGCTAACCGGCCAATCTACTAGCCCGATGGCAATCCTGCGGGGAGCGGGCAAACCCTAAGGTTTTGGTCCTGTTAATTTTGAATGGCAAATGCTCCATTTTCTCGTCGCAAGGTTGCGGAACTTTTCACTGGCATCTTGTAAGCTCTGGCTATAGTACAACATAAGGTTGCGAGTGGCCGGGGTGGCATCGATTTAGATAAGGAGAGATCGAGTATGAATCAATCAGTTAGGGCGCCCAATCCCGTGGACGTCCATGTCGGCACCAGGGTGCGGTTGCGCCGAACCCTGCTTGGAATGACTCAGACCGGATTGGGGGACGCCATCGGACTGACCTTCCAGCAGGTCCAGAAATACGAACGTGGCGTGAACCGCATTGGCTCGAGCCGGCTCTACGATCTAGCCCGGGTTCTCGAGGTTCCGATCAATTTCTTCTTCGACGAAATGCCCAAGGACGTTGCCGCCAAATTCGGCGGGCCATCGCGGGGCATGGCAGAGGGTGCCGAGGAGTTCGATCCGGACATCGTCAGCAGGCGGGAAACCTTGGAACTGGTGCGCGCCTACTACAAGATCGAAAGCCCCCAGGTCCGCAAGCGCCTGTTCGAGATGGTCAAGGCGTTGGGTAAATCCGCCTAGCCGACTGCTCCAGCGATGCCGGCCGCGGCAATTATTTGCCCGCCCGGCGAACCGGCGGTGATAGAGGAGTGAAAAACAAAAATAAGCAGAGCTTCTTATAAAATAGGAATTATTTCATAAAAATGGAACCGTGGCGCAAGCCACGAAATCCGAGAGATTCGGCAAAGGGTGAGAGCGGGGCGCCTCACACCTGCCCCGGCAGCCTTGTCCGTCCGAGTGGCGCATTGTCAGCTGGTGCCGGTGTTGGCCTCGGCGATAAGTTCGTAGTACATGAGTTCGCGCAGGGCAAAGCAGGAAATCGTCTTGGTTTGCAGCGGATCGGCCACGTTGATCAGGCGTGCATGCGGGATTCTCGGGCCGGTTGCCACATTCGGGCCGGTCGCCACATTCGGGCCGGTCGCCACAATGGCCCCGACCTTCCAGACGCTGGCGCGTTCCCGGACGGTGAGGCGCTGCGCGTAACGTTGCCCTTCCCTTACGTCGATTCTCTGTACCATGGCGCGTCCTTTCTTCCCGTTTCGTGAACTCGATGCTTAGGAATTCCACAATTTGGTTAAAAAGGTTTGAATTGCCGGCGGGCGCCCGCGGTTGACAGATCGGGGTCGGGCCCCTATTTTCCCGGCGCAATATACTCCGGCAAACGAATAGCTCTCGCACGAAGGTCAGGTCATGAAAGTCGTCAATTCGCTGAAAACCGCCAAATTGCGGGATAAGGACTGCCGCGTGGTGCGCCGTAAGGGCCGGGTTTACGTGATCAACAAGCGCAACCCGCGCTTCAAGGCGCGCCAGGGCTGATCCCGGCCGGGGTCCCCGCCGGGGGGCTCTGAGGGGCCCCTGGCACCTCGAGCTGCCGCCGATCAATCTCATGCCGCCTCTCCCTTGGGGAGGGCGGCTTTTTCGTGGCTGCGCCTTGCCAGGCTGCCGGGGCTGCCGTTGACCCACATTCGGGCGCGGTCCATAGTGCGGCAAGTGGTACTACCAATTTGGCGGGCCGGCCGAATGGCCTGGCCGTAGACCCGGGAGCAGCCCCGCCATGCGCATGCCCGAGCCGGAACAGGGGATCATCGCGCGCCGCGCCGAGATCGTCCGGGCGTTGCGCGGCATCGTGCCCGGCGAGGGCGTGATCGACGATAGCGATGCGTTGCGCGTCTACGAGAGCGACGGCCTGACCGCCTACCGCCAAGTCCCGATGATCGCCGTCCTGCCCAGCACCACCGAGCAGGTCAGCCAGGTGCTGGCCTACTGCCACGAACAGGCGGTCAAGGTGGTGCCGCGCGGGGCCGGCACCTCACTCTCGGGCGGCGCGCTGCCGCTCGCGGACGGCGTGCTGTTGGTCATGTCGAAGTTCAGCCGCATCCTCGATGTGGATTTCGACAACCGCTGCGCCGTGGTTCAGCCCGGGGTGACCAACCTGGGCATCACCGACGCCGTGGCCCACGCCGGCTACTATTACGCGCCCGACCCCTCGAGCCAGATCGCCTGCACCATCGGCGGCAACGTGGCCGAGAACTCGGGCGGGGTGCACTGCCTCAAATACGGCCTGACCACCAACAACCTGCTCGGCCTCGAAATGGTGCTGATCGACGGGTCCGGGATCCGGATCGGCGGCAAGCATCTGGACTCCGAGGGCTACGACCTGCTCGGCCTGGTGACCGGCTCGGAGGGCCTCTTGGGCGTGATCACCGAGGTCACGGTGCGGCTCCTGAAAAAGCCCGAGACCGCGCGGGCGATCCTGCTCGGCTTTCCGAGCGCCGAGCAGGCCGGGGACTGCGTGGCCGCGATCATCGGCGCCGGCATCGTGCCGGGCGGCATGGAGATGATGGACCGGCCCGCAATCCACGCCGCCGACGACTTTGTCCAGGCCGGCTATCCGCGCGACGTCGAGGCGCTGCTGATCGTCGAGCTCGATGGTCCGCAGGTCGAGGTCGACTACCTGATCGCGCGGGTCTCGGAAATTGCGGAGGCCAAGGGCGCCACCACCAACCGGGTCTCCAACAGCGACGCCGAGCGCGACGCCTTCTGGGCCGGGCGCAAGGCGGCGTTTCCGGCGGTCGGGCGCATCTCGCCGGACTACTACTGTATGGATGGCACCATCCCGCGCGCTAAATTACCCGTCGTTCTCGCGCGCATGCGCGAGATGAGTGACAAGTACGGCCTGCGCGTCGCCAACGTATTCCATGCCGGCGATGGCAACCTGCATCCGCTGATCCTCTACGACGCCAACGAGGCCGACGAGCTCGACCGCGCCGAGCGGTTCGGCGCCGAGATTCTCAAGCTCTGTGTCGAGGTCGGTGGCGTGTTGACCGGCGAGCACGGGGTCGGCGTCGAGAAGCGCGACCTCATGGGCACGATGTTCACCGAAGCCGATCTCAAGCAGCAGCAGCGGGTCAAGTGCGCCTTCGACCCGCAAGCTCTGCTCAACCCGGGCAAGGTTTTTCCCGAGCTGCACCGCTGCGCCGAGCTCGGCCGCATGCACATCAGCGGCGGCAAACTGCCGTTCCCGGACCTGCCGCGGTTTTAGCGGGCGCGGTTCCCGAACATGGCGACGGTTAATTACGATGGTTTGGCACGCGACTACGCCCAGCACCGGCGGGCGGTGCCGTCTCTTACCGGGGCACTGCTCCAAGGCGGTTCGCTGACGCGCGGCTCCCGGGTGTTGGAACTCGGCTGCCGCGCCGGCAATTACGTTCGCGCGCTTGAGGATGCCTTCGGGCGCGGCCTCGCGTGGTTGGAGCGCGATCCGTCGGCCGGGCCGGTCGCCGGGGTCTTGCGGCAAACGGTGCTCTGGGCAAGCAAGCCGGACCGGGCGTCGTCGACCGGGTCGCCCCTGGGGTCACCCCTCGGGACGCCCCTGGGGACGCGAACGTGACCACCACTTTCAAGCCGGAGAGCGCCGATCAGGTGGTCGAGGCGGTTGCCTGGGCGGCGGCGGAGGGGCAGCCCCTGGAGGTCGCCGGGCGCGGCACCAAGCGCGGCCTCGGCCGGCCGGTGCAGGCGGCCCACGGCATCGATCTCTCGGGCCTCAGTGGGATTACGCTCTACGAGCCCGAGGAACTGGTGCTCTCGGCGCGCGCCGGCACGCCCTTGGCCGAGATCGAGGCGGCGCTGGCGGCGCAGCACCAGCAGCTCGCCTTCGAACCCGGCGACCTGGGGCCGCTATTCGGCGCGGCGGCGGGTCGGGGCAGCATCGGTGGCATGCTGGCCTGCAACCTGGCCGGATCGCGCCGCATCAAGGCCGGGGCGGCGCGCGATCACTTCCTCGGCGCGACCGCGGTCTCGGGCCGCGGCGAGGCCTTCAAATCCGGCGGCCGGGTGGTCAAGAACGTGACCGGCTACGACCTCTGTAAGCTTCTGGCCGGCTCCCACGGCACGCTGGCGCTGATGACCGATGTGACCGTCAAAGTCATGCCGGCGCCGGAGAAGACCCGGACCGTGCTGCTGCTCGGCCTCGACGATCCTGGCGCCCGCGCCGCCATGACCCGCGCCCTGCAGTCGTCTCACGAGGTTTCCGGCGCGGCCCACTTGCCGGCCGTCATCGCGGCGCGCTCGGCGGTCTCCTACGTTGCCCGGGCCGGCGGCGCGGTGACCGCGCTCCGGGTCGAGGGGCCGGGACCCTCGGTCGATTACCGCTGCGCGGCGCTGCGCGAGGACCTGGCCGACCTTGCCGAAAGCGAGGAACTGCACTCCATGAATTCGGCCGCGCTGTGGCGCGAATTGCGCGACGTCGCGCCCTTCGCCGGTCAGCCGGAACGGCCGCTCTGGCGGGTTTCGGTCGCGCCCCAAGACGGCGCCGGGCTGGCCGCCGCGGTTGCGCGCGATCTCGACGCCGAATATTTTTACGATTGGGGCGGTGGGCTGATTTGGTTGGCGCCGGCGGCACCGGGGAAGGACGCCGGCGGGGACGCGGGCGCGGCCCGGATCCGCGCGGCCCTGGGTGCCAACGGTGGCCACGGGACACTGATTCGCGCGCCGGCCGAAATCCGCGCCGCGGTGCCGGTGTTCCAACCCCAGGACCCGGCCATGGCCGCGCTCACGACCCGTGTCAAGGATGGCTTCGACCCCAAGCGCGTGCTCAACCCGGGCCGCATGTACGCGGGCGTCTAGCGGAACGATGCAGACCGATTTCACCCTGGCCCAACTCGCCGACCCGGACATCGCGGAAGCCAACAAGATTTTGCGCGC
>CAXMQD010000674.1:0-3914 GCA_964194965.1 uncultured Acidimicrobiia bacterium
ATCGCCGCCAATGTCAGCAGCAACTCGATTATATACCGCGCGTCCAAGGCGGCGCTCAACCAGGTGTCCAAGTGCCTGGCGATGGCGCTCGGGCCGCGCGGGATCACGGTGGTCGTGTTTCACCCGGGCTGGGTCAGCACCGACATGGGCGGGTCCGAGGCGCCGGTCACACCCAAAGACAGCGCCGCCGGCATACGCACCGTGATCGCGGGCGTCACCACCGCGGACAACGGCCGCTTCTTCAATTACGACGGTGAGGAACTGCCGTGGTGAGTGATTCGATACAAACCGGTTTTCACTTCGCCCAGATCAATATGGCGCGCGCGCGTGCATCACTCGAGGACCCGCTTCTAGCGGATTTCGTCGCGCGACTGGACGAGATCAACGCGCTGGCGGATCGCAGCCCCGGTTTCGTCTGGCGGCTCCAGACCGATGCCGGCGACGCGACCGATATCGAGATCGGCGGCGACCCCCGGCTGATCGTGAACATGTCGGTGTGGGAGAGCCCGGAAGCGCTTTTCGACTACGTCTACAAGAGCGGACACCTCCGGGTTCTGAGCCGGAGGACGGAATGGTTCGAGCGCCTGGAGACGCCCGCCGTCGCCCTGTGGTGGATTCCGGTGGGAACGTTTCCGGCCATCGAGGACGGCCTGGCGCGCCTGGACCACCTGGCGCGCCACGGCTCGACCGAGTGGGCTTTCACCTTCAAGGCACGCTTCCCCGCGCCAACCGGCCTTGCGGACCGGGTCACGGCAGAATCGCAATAGTTCGCGTTCGGAACCGCCGGCCGGGGATCAGCCCTGCTCGGCGGTCGGTCCGTTGGCGAGCGGCAGCGACAGGATGAAGCGCGCGCCTTGGCCGGGTTGGCTGGACACGGCGATGTCGCCGCCCATGGCGCGCGCGAGGTCGCGGGAAATTGCCAGTCCCAAGCCCAGGCCCGCCGGCCCGTCGGCGCTGGTCACCGCGGTCGCGCGGTAGCTGTCCTCGAAAATCCGGACCTGCTCGTCCCCGGGGATGCCGATGCCGGTGTCCCAGACCGCGATGCGCAAGGTGGCGTCCGGGCCGACCAGGGTCTCGAGCCCGACCGAGCCGCCGGCCGGGGTGAATTTCACTGCGTTGCTCAGCAGGTTGACCAGGATCTGGGTGCAGGCCATGGAATCGCCCAGGACCCGGCCGCCGGCCATGGGGCCGACCCGGGTGATGTCGACCTCGGCGTCCCGGGCGGCCAGCGCGATCATCGCCTTGGCCTTGGCGGCGGCGGCGGCGATGCTCACCTCCTCGATGGTCAGCGCCTCGTTGGCCGCGGTGGCGGGCCGGCTCGCCTGCAGCTGCGTGACCAGTCGGTCCAAGTGCCGTCCGGCCTCGCGAATTGTGCGGAAGCAATCGAGATAACGTTCGCCCAGGGGCCCAAACATCTGTTTGAGGGCGAGATCCGCGTAACCGACCACGGCGTTGAGCGGCGTGCGCAACTCGTGCGCCGTGCGCGCCAGCGGGTTATCGCCCATCGTCACGGCCGGCGCGGCCTCTGTTGGTGCCCGGTCTTGGGGGGAGCTGTCTGGGGGGGAGCGGTCTTGGGGCGCGGGTGTCTTGGGATTCTTTTGGGCCTGGGACAGGCGCCAGGACAGGTCCTGCTGCCGGATTAATGCCTCTTCGAGAGTCTCGGCCAGGGTCCGCGCCGCCGCCTCGTCCACCATGGCCCGGGTCTCCGCCACGTCGGAGACGGCCACGGCCGTGCCCCGGTAGCCCGCGAATCTACCGGTGGCCGTGTCGAAGTAGGGCACGCCGCTCAAATGGTAGGCGACCTCGCGGCCCTTGGCGCCGATCATAACGAAACGCGCATTGCGGAACGGCCGGCGCGCGGCGATGGCCTCGTCGACCCGCCGGGCGCCGCCAACTGGGGCGCCTTCTGGGCCGCCCTCTGCGCCGGCCTCTGCGCCGCCCTCTGGGCCGCCGGCGGCCGGATCGAAGCGGCCCAGGGCCGAGAGCTTCCGCCCGACCAAGACCTGGGCCGGGATGCCCAGCTTGAGGGCGACCGGCGAGGAGGCATAGCTGAGCGTGAGCCCGGCGTCGGTCTCCCACAGCCAGTCGATGGTGGATCGGAGAAAATCCTCGAAGCGGCCGATTTCGTCGGCAAAGCGGCGCTCCGGCGGCGCGGAATCCGAAGTTCCGGCCAGACCCCAGCGGGTCTGTCCTCCGGCGGGTTCTTCCCGCTCCGATGGTGCTTCCTGCCAACCCGGAGGTTGCATTCGGGTGCCCTTCCTGTGCCGCCCCGCGCTCATGATTCGCGACCCGAATTATAGCGGAAACGGTGCCACCGGACAACGGCCGTTTGCGGTCGTTTGGCGCACCCGGGGTCATCCGGACAGGCCTCCACCGGGCTGGGCGGCAGGCTTGAAACAGGCTAATTTCCTGGGAATCGACCCATTTCGGAGATCTCGCCATGGCCGCACCGATCGAGTTCTACTTCGACTTTTCCAGCCCCTATGGCTATCTGGCGGCGCAACGGATCGAGGCCGTGGTCGCGGATTACGAGCGCGAGGTCCTGTGGAAGCCGTTCCTGCTCGGCGCCCTGTTCAAGACCACCGGGTCCCAGCCGCTGCTCGACATCCCAATGAAGGGCGACTACGCGCGCCACGACCTGGCCCGCGGCGCCCGGTTATACGACATTCCCTATGTCCTGCCCGAGACCTTTCCCTTCATGTCGGTGGCGGCCTGCCGGGCGGCCTATTGGCTGAACGAGGGCGATCCCAAAGCGGCGCGGGCGCTGATCGGGGCGCTCTTCGACAGCGCATTCGGCGCCGGCGAGAGCATTGCCGAGCCTTCCGAAGTGGCCGCAGTCGCCGAGGCGCTCGGCCACGACCCGGCGCGGGTGCTGGCCGCGGTCCAGGAGCCGCGCATCAAGGACCTGCTGCGCCGGGAGGTCGAGGCGGCGGTCGGAAAGGGCGTATTCGGTTCGCCCTACATCATCGTCGACGGCGAGCCGTTCTGGGGCTTCGACCGGCTCGACGACGTCGCCGTATGGCTGGAGACGGGCGGTTGGTGAGGAGCCTGAGCCGCGCCGTTCACGGATCCGCCAGGACCGCGCGGTAGACCTCGGCGTCGACGTTGCCGCCGGAGAGGACCACGGCAACCTTCTTGCCGGCCATCCTCTCGCGCTCCTTGAGCAGGGCGGCGAGCGGGGCCGCGCCGGCGCCCTCGGCCAGGTTGTGGGTGTCGCTGTAATAGGCGCGCATGGCCGCCTCGATCTCGGCCTCGGAGACCGTTACCACCCGCTCGGCGCCGTCAAGCATGACCGCCAGCGCCCCGGCGTCCGGGACCCGTACCGCAACGCCGTCGGCCATGGTATCGCAGGCGTTGGTCGAGACCGGCCGTCCGGCCTCGAAAGACAGCGCGTAGGCCGCGGCCTGCTCGGCGACCACCCCGACCACCCGGGTCTTGAGGCCGAGCGCGTCGCGCGCCGAGATCACGCCGTTGACGCCCGAGCCCAGCCCGATCGGGACGTAGACCGTGTCCAGGTCCGGGACCCTTTTGAACAATTCCAAACCATAGGTCGCGACCCCGCGCACCAGGAGCGGATGGTAGGAGGGGAAGGCGTGCAGGTCGCGCTCGGCGGCCAGCTCCTTGGAGCGATCGTGGGCGGCGTTGAAGTCCGCGCCGTGTTCGATCAGTTCGGCGCCGAGCGCGGCCATGGCGCGGTTCTTCTCGACGCTGTTGCCGTGGGGCACCACCACTACCGCCGCGATCCCGGCGCGGCGCGCGGCGTAGGCGACGCTCTGACCGTGGTTGCCGCGGGTCGCGGCGATCACGCCCGGGGTCTCCGGCGCCCGCTTCATCAGGTCGTCGAGGTAAACCAGGCCGCCGCGCACCTTGAAAGCGCCGATCGGCGTGTGGTTCTCGTGCTTGACCCAGACCTC
>CAXMQD010000675.1:0-4653 GCA_964194965.1 uncultured Acidimicrobiia bacterium
AATCCTTTCGTCCGCCAAGCCTAATCAAGATGGGCGCGCGCGAAAAGGGCCTGATACCAATGATCCTTAATAATGACCCATAGAGACCGCGCGGGCGTTTTGTCCCGCCCCGGAATTGGGATATAAGGGATAATATCGAACCGCCAAGGGGTGGGATCATGGCTCGACACGATCACGATCACGGCGCGCCGCCGTCGGACACCGCGCTCCGGGTCAAGGCGCTGGAATCCCTGCTGATCGAGAAGGGCCTGGTCGACCCGGCCGCGCTCGATGCCCTCATCGACACTTACGAGAACAAGGTCGGCCCGCGCAATGGCGCCGCGGTGGTGGCCCGCGCCTGGTCCGATCCGGCCTACAAGGCCCGGCTGATGGACGACGCCACCGCCGCCATCGCCGAGCTCGGCTTCACCGGGCGCCAGGGCGAGCACATGGTGGCGGTGGAGAACACGGCCCGGGTCCACAACGTGGTCGTCTGCACGCTGTGCTCCTGCTACCCCTGGACCGTCCTCGGCCTGCCGCCGGTTTGGTACAAAGCCTCGCCCTACCGCGCGCGCGTGGTCAAGGAGCCGCGCGCGGTGCTGGCCGAGTTCGGCGTCACCCTTCCCGAGCAGGTCGAGATGCGGGTCTGGGACAGCACCGCCGAGATCCGCTACCTGGTATTGCCCCAACGCCCGGCGGGCAGCGACGGCCTGGACGAGGCGGAACTCGCCGAGCTGGTGACCCGGAATTCCATGATCGGCACCGGCCTGGCGCGAACCCCCGGGGCGTTGCGCGCCAAGACGGAGGCGGCGGAATGAACGGCGCTCACGACATGGGCGGCATGGACGGCTTCGGTCCCGTCGAGATCGAAAAGAACGAACCCTTGTTCCACGCCGAATGGGAGCGCCGCGCCATGGCGCTCACCGTGGCCATGGGCGCCCATGGCCTCTGGAACATCGACATGTCGCGCTATGCGCGCGAGAACCGGGACCCGCTCGGTTATCTCGAAGACAGCTACTACGAGCGCTGGCTCTACGGCCTAGAAGTGCTGCTCGAGCGGAATGGCCTGGTAACCCGCGACGAAATTGTGGCGCGCATGCAGGCCTTGGTGGAGCCCGGGTCGTGACCTCCGCCCGTGGTAGACGATGAACGGCATCCACGGCATGGACGGCTTCGGCGTGACCGTGCAGGAGCCGAATGAACCCGTATTCCATCAAGCTTGGGAGGGCCGGGTTTTCGCCCTAAGTTCCGCCATGGGCTTCATGATGCCATTCTCCATCGACCAATTCCGCTACATGCGCGAACAGATCGATCCAATCACCTATCTCAAAGCCAGCTACTACGAGCACTGGCTGATCGTCCTGGAGCGCCAGCTCGACCAGACCGGTCTGGTGACCCGCGACGAAATTGCGGCGCGCATGGGCGAGCTCGCCGAAAGAGGAGCATGATGCCAATACTCAAGGCCGAAAACGTCGCGGCGGCGATGCGCAAGGGTGGGCCGGCGAATGTCGACGAAGACGTGGCGGCGCGCTTTTCCGCCGGTGACACGGTGATGGTGCGCAACCTCAACCCGGCCGGCCATACCCGGGCGCCGCGCTACATCCGTGGCCGGAGCGGCGCGATCGCACGCGACTACGGGGTCTTCGTTTTCCCGGACAGCAACGCCATGGGCCGGGGTAAGGCGCCGCAGCACCTCTACAGCGTGCGCTTCGAGGGCGAAGCGGTCTGGGGGCCGGACTCCCCGGCGCGCGCGGCGATCTATCTCGACCTCTGGGACAGCTATCTGGAGCCGGCCTGATGTCCGGCAAGACCGCACCCAATGTCCTGCCCGGTCAGCCCCGCGACGGCGACGGGCCGGTGTTCGCCGAGCCTTGGCAGGCCCAGGCCTTCGCGCTGACCCTCAAGCTGTACGAGGCTGGGCACTTCACCTGGCGCGAATGGGCCGAAACCCTGGGCGCCGAGATCAACGCCGCCCGGGCACGCGGCGACCCGGACCTGGGCGATACCTACTACCGGCACTGGCTGGCCGCGCTCGAGCGGCTGGCGGCCGAAAAGGGCCTGGCGCAACGCGGCGAGCTGGGCGCCCGCAAGGCGGCTTGGAAGCAGGCCTTCCTCAACACGCCCCACGGACAGCCGGTGGTGCTGGGGGCGGACGAGGAGCAAGCCTAGCCAGGCGGCCGGGGCCCGGACGTGAAACGGGGCGCACCCCCGCCGCGCGCCCCATCCCCTGCCATCCCCCCGGGCTGACCCGGCTTAGTTTCTCTGATTCCGGTTGGCAACCTGGGTCCCGCGCGGACCCTGGCTGTAGAAGATATGCCGGCCGATCTTGGGGCCGCGGTCGAATGCCTTGCGCCAGGCCGGTTTGACGTAGTCGGCGTGGTACCACAGGGCGCCCTCGGTCGGGTCCACGGTCCGGCCCCAGTAGACTTTCAGGGCGAGTTCCGCGCTCTTCTCCCACAACCGCTTGTTGCCCGGTATGTCGCTGCGCCCGTCGCACCACCAAGAAAATTGGCAGCGATTAAGCCGCAGCGCGCCACCCTGCTGAACGACGTCGCAGACCGTGCCCGGAAAACGGCTGCTTGCGACCCGGTTCATGACCACATGGCCGACCGCCACCTGGCCGCTCTCGGGCTCGCCGCGGGCCTCGAAGTAGATGTTGAGCGCCAGGCACCTGATCTCTTCGGCCGGCGCAGCCTGGGTCGGCTTCCTAAAGATCTCGGCCTTGCCCGGATTGACCGGCGCCCACATGGGAAACTGGCTGACCTGCGGGCTCAGAAAACGATCGAGTTTGCCCGCGGCGAAGCCGGTCGAGGGCTCGGCCAGGGCGGCGACGTTGATGGTCAGCGCGGCGCCGGCCAGGCAGACCCAGGCGGCGGCCTTCAAGGTCCCGGCCGCGCTGCTGTGCCCCCCGATTTTCCCCCGTCTCCCGCCAAGCTTTGCGGTCATACCAGTTCCCCATCGCTGTGAAACAAATTGGAGCCGCCGAACCCCCATCCCGCGACCCCAAGTATCGTAACTGTCGAACCGCAGACTTCTGCGGAATTTCCAAAAGTTTACAGCACATTAATCTGCAGTGTCAAATAAAATCTAGTATAAATTGAAGTAATATTAATTAAAATTTTAGAGAAAATTGAATTATTAACAATTAATTCTCCATATTTTCTGAGATTTACGCAGTGTTAACATATTTATAAATAAATACGGTTAATAAATAATTACGATTTTTTGGCCTTTGAGGAGTCGGCGGCGTCAATCGCCGGGGTCCCGGTGCGGCATCGGACCTGTTAGGCTGGCCCAAGGCAGGCGGGCCGGGAGGCTGGCCCACACCAACGGATAGGACGGCCAGGCGATGAGCGAGGACGGCAAGCAGGCGGAGTTGCGGCGGATTTCCGCCGATCTGGAGCAATATGTGGCGAGCTATTGCGGCCCGGCGGGCGGCGAAATCAGCAGTTTCGCCGACGAGAAGTGCCACGACGCGGCGCTGATGCTGCGCGAGGCGATCGACGGGCTGGGCCGGGCGGGTTAGCCCCCATTTTTTGGGCTCCTGAATCTAGGCAACCCGATTTTGGCCCCTCGGAAGGCTGGGGCACCTGGCATCGGGGATGGCGAACGGGCATATAGGGGGTCATGAGCGCCGCCAACCCCAAATCCACACCCAAATCCGCACCCGAGGCCGCCCCCGAGGTCACTCTGGCCGGCGCCTCCGGACCCGCCCCGGGAAGCCCCCTAGAGCCCGGCGCGAGCCCCTTCGTCAAGGCCGAGAGCCGGCCGCTGCGCATCGAATCCGATTACACCCCGGCCGGCGACCAGCCCCAGGCGATCGACGAGCTGGTCGAGGCGATCGCGCGGGGCGAGCGCGACCAGGTGCTGCTCGGGGTTACCGGCTCGGGCAAGACCTTCACCATGGCCCACGCGATTCAGCGTCTGCAGCGCCCGGCCTTGGTGCTGGCCCCCAACAAGACCCTCGCCGCCCAGCTCTATACCGAAATGACCGGCTTTTTCCCGGACAATTCGGTCGAATATTTCGTGTCCTACTACGACTATTACCAGCCCGAGGCCTACGTGCCGCGCTCGGACACCTACATCGAAAAAGAAAGCACCATCAACGAGCAGATCGACCGCATGCGCCACTCCGCGACCCGGGCGCTGTTCGAGCGCGAGGACGTGATCATCGTCGCCTCGGTGTCCTGCATCTATGGCATCGGCGCGCCGGAAACCTATGCCGAGATGACGGTGAATCTCGCCCCCGGTCAGGCCGCGCCGCGCAACGAGCTACTCAAATCCCTGGTCGAGCTGCACTACCGGCGCAACGACACCGATTTCCAGCGCGGCACGTTCCGGGTGCGCGGCGACACCGTGGAGATCTTCCCGCCCCATTTGGAGGACCGCGCCTGGCGGGTCTCGCTGTTCGGCGACGAGATCGAGGCGCTCTACGAGTTCGACCCCCTGACCGGCGAAAAGACCGACACGCTGGAGGCCATCAAGGTCTACGCCAACAGCCACTACATCACCCCAAGGCCGACGCTTCAGCAGGCGGTCAAGAAGATCAAGGTGGACCTCAAAAGCCAGATCGCGCGCTTCACCGAGGCCGGCCAGCCGCTCGAGGCCGAGCGCATCGAGCAGCGCACCGCCTTCGATCTGGAAATGATCGAGGCGACCGGCTCCTGTGCCGGG
>CAXMQD010000676.1:0-1819 GCA_964194965.1 uncultured Acidimicrobiia bacterium
CTGATCGTGAAGGGTACCAAACACTCATCCCATGAGGAAAAGAACAAGACCTATTACTTTTCGGAGCGAACCTATGGCGCTTTTCAGCGGACTTTTCGGCTGCCCTCGGATGTCGACGACAGCAGCATTGAGGCCGTGGCAGCGGACGGCGTGCTGACATTGCGCATTCCCAAGCGCAAGGAAGTCGAAACCGCGAAGCGCACGATCCAGATCCAAAAGAAGTAAGTTCGGAGTACTTGAAACCGTGCCTTATTCCTTTCGTTGAGGTATTTCGGTTTCTCTACGCACCGAATTTGCGGTCGCAGCTGTCATCTTTGTTGCGGTTCCAGATTGGAACCGGCCGGCGCAGCGCCCTGGTGGACGGCACGCCTGTCTTGAGAGATGCGCGATGGCTTTGCGAACGCTTCGACGCCTGCCTCGCGCTCCTCGATTCTGCCGGCGATCGGGAATTGGCCATCGGGGTTCTGGCGAGGCCGCGCTAGTTCGTTACCGCGGAGACCTAATTGACTCAGGTCACAGGGCCGCCGGAGGGCACAGCGTAGTATCGCCTATCGCAATGAGGTAAGCTCTCAAGGAGTACGAAGACGGGAGACCCGTAGATCGACGGGTGCGAGGGCGCATGGGCGAGATCGAGTCGTTACCCGCGGAGAAGCTGTGCTGGCGCTGCACGCCGGAGCAGTTCACCTTCAAGTCGACCGATGACCTCGAAGATCTGGCCGAGGTCTTCGGTCAGGATCGCGCGGTCGGGGCGATCCGTTTTGGCATCGGCATGCGCCGGGCCGGCTACAACATCTATGCGCTGGGCCCTGACGGAATCGGCAAGCACACGGTCGTGCAGCGATTTCTGGAGGCGCAGGCCGAGGAAGAGGCGCGGCCGCTCGACTGGTGCTACGTCAGCAACTTCAAGGAGCCGCGCAAACCGCGCGCGCTGCAGCTCAACGCCGGCCGTGGCGCTACCTTCCAGGCGGACATGGCGCGTCTAGTGGAGGACATCCGCCACACCCTGCGCACGGCCTTCGAGAGCGAAGAGTATCGCACCCGCCGCCAGGTCCTGGAGGAGGAGGTCAAGGAACGCCAGGAGCATGCCCTGGAGGAAATCGAGGAGGCCGCCAAGGCGCGCGGCATCGCGCTGATGCGCACGCCGGTCGGCTTTGCCTTCACCCCGGTGGCGGGCGGCAAGGTGATCTCGCCGGAGGTTTTCCAGCGCCAGGCGAAGGAGGACCGCGAGCGCATTGAGTCCGACATCGACGATCTGCAAAAGCGCCTGCAACAGGTACTACGGAAAGCGCCGCGCTGGATGAAGGAGCTGCGCGACAATATCCGCGAGCTCAGCGATCAGACTGCGACCTTCGCGATCGGACACCTGATCGAGGAGCTTCGCGACGGCTATGCCGACCTGCCCGAGATTCAGGCGTTCCTGGACGAAGTCCAGGTGGACGTGGTGCGCAACGTCGAGACCATCGCCGTCGCCCAAGAGAAGGCCGGCCCCGATGGCGTCTCTGTCGAGTTAGGGGCCGAAATCGAGGACGGCCACCCGGTGTTCCGCCGCTACCGGGTCAATCTCCTGGTCGACAACGATAGGCTCGACCACGCGCCGGTGGTTTACGAGGACGATCCCAGCTTCGACCGCCTGCGCGGACGTATCGAGCACCGTGCCGAGATGGGCACGCTGTTGACTGATTTCCACATGATCCGGCCCGGCGCCCTGCACCGCGCCAGCGGCGGCTACCTGATCCTCGACGCGCTCAAGGTCTTGACCCGGCCGATGGTCTGGGACGCCCTCAAGCAGGCCCTGCTAACCAAGGAGATTCGGATCGAA
>CAXMQD010000677.1:0-3292 GCA_964194965.1 uncultured Acidimicrobiia bacterium
CGATCACCGCCTCGTCGATCGCCTGGACCGTGGCCGCGAACAGCGGCGTCAGCGCCGCGTCGGGCAGGAAGTCCAACTGGCGCTGCGCCGCACCGTCCGGCCCCGCGCCGTCGCGCTCCCCGCTTTCCCGCAGGGCGTCCATGTTGGCGGTCGAAAAGGCCAAGAATATGTCGCCCGAAGTGTGCGCCGCCACCGAGCCCGAGCGCGCGATGCCCAACCCGCAGCGCCGGGCCAGCCGCTTGAGCTGGTGCGGCAGCAGCGGCGCGTCGGTGGCGACCACGCCAATGATCGAACCGGCATCGGGGCTGTCCGAGGCCGCCGCGATCAGGCGCCGGCCGAGCGGCACCCCGGCGATGGTGAGCTGCTCGGCGGCGCCGAAGTTGGCCTGCACGAAGGCGCCCAGGGTAAAGCGCCCGCCGCCGGCTTCGACCGCGCGCGAGGCGGTGCCGGAGCCGCCCTTGAAGCCGTAGCAGATCATGCCGGTGCCGCCGCCGATGCTGCCTTCCTCGATTGGTCCGCCGGCCGCCGAGTCCAGCGCCTCGAAGACGTGGGACTCGCGCAGGTGGAAACCGTTGATGTCGTTCAAGTGACCGTCGTAGGTCTCGGCCGCGACCGGCAGGCCCCAACCATCGGCCAGGAGCCCGCGATCGACCAACCAGCGCAGCGTCGCATCGCGCGCCAGGCCGCAGGAATGGGTGTTGGTAATGGTGATCGGCCCCTCGACCCGGCCAGCCTCCTCGATCCAGGCGAAGCCGGTCATCTCGCCGTTGCCGTTGAGGCTGTGGCAGCCGGCGAAGACCGGGGTCGCGATCCCGGCCTTGCCGCGCGACAGGATCGCGGTGACCCCCGTGCGCACCGGCCCCTCGCCGACCACCAACGGCCCCTCGCCGCGGATGATCGTGCTGTAGCCGATCTCGATGCCGGCCAGGTCGGTAATCGAATTGAGCGCGCCCGGCCCGCCGTCGAAGGGAATCCCCAGTGCCCGCGCCCGCGTCTGGCCGCCAGGCGTGGCGAGATGGGGCGTGGCGAGATGGGGCGTGGCGCGGTGGGAAGAGCTCACGCCGCCGCCAGATTGGCGAGCTCGGCCTCTATTGCGGTAACCGCGTCCTCGGCCTTGGTGCCGTCGGGACCGCCGGCCTGGGCCATGCCGGGACGGCCGCCACCGCCCTTGCCGCCGAGCGCCGCCGAGCCCGCGCGCACCAGGTCGACCGCGCTGAGCCGCGCGGTCAAATCCTCGGTCACGCCGACCACTAGCGAGGCCTTGCCATCGGTCACCGAAACCAGGGCCACGACACCGCTGCCGACCTGCTTCTTGAGCTCGTCGGCCATGGGCTTGAGGTCCTTGGCCGGCAGGTCCGCGAGCACCCGGGCCGAAAACTTGACGCCGGCGACCTCGCGCGCCTGGGGTTGGGCGGCCCCGCCGCCGCCGGTCGCCAGCTTGCGCCGCGCCTCGCCCAGTTCGCGCTCCAGGCGCTTGCGCTCCCCGACCAACGCGGTCACCCGCTCGGCCAGCTCCGCGGGCGCCGCCTTGAGCGCGGCCGCCGCCTCGGCCAACACCGCCTCCTGGCGCGTGACGTGGTCGAGCGCCGCCGCCCCGGCGACCGCCTCGACCCGGCGCACCCCGGACGCCAACGCGCCCTCGCCCAAAATCTTGAGAAATCCGATATCGCCGCTGCGGCGCACGTGGGTGCCGCCACAGAGTTCCGTCGAGAAGGCCTGACCAGAATGTTCGCCCCCAGCACCGTCCAATAGGTCGCCACTTGGCCCCCCCATGGACACGACCCGCACCTCGTCGCCGTACTTCTCGCCGAACAACGCCAGCGCGCCGGCTTCGATCGCCTCGTCCGGGGTCATGAAGTGGGTCTCGACCGCGGCGTTGAGGCGGATGCGCGCGTTGACATCGGCTTCGATGGCGCGCAGGTCCTCGGCCGCGAGCGCCTTGGGATGGCTGAAATCGAAACGCAGGCGGTCGGGGGCGACCAGCGAGCCCTTCTGCGTGACGTGCGCGCCCAGGCGCCGGCGCAGGGCCTCGTGCAGCAGGTGGGTCGCGGAGTGATGGGCGCGCAGGCCCGCGCGGCGCGTGCTCTCGACCTTCATCTCCACCGCTTCGCCGACCGCGAGGGCGCCGTGAACCAGCGTGCCGAAATGCAGGTGGAGATCGCCCAACTTCTTCTGAGTATCGGTAACTTGGACCTCGGCGCCGCCGGCCGAGAACATGATACCGCTATCGCCGACCTGGCCGCCGGACTCGCCATAAAACGGGGTCTGGTTGACGATCGCCTGAATCTCGTCGCCGGCCGTGGCGGACTCGACCGCCGCACCGTCCCTGACGATGGCCAGCACCTGGCCCTCGGCGGTCTCGGTGTCGTAGCCCAGGAACTCGGTGGCGCCCAGCTTCTCGCGCAAATCGAACCACAGCGCCTCGGTCGCCGCCTCACCGGAACCGGCCCAGGCCTTGCGCGCGGTCTCGCGCTGGCGCCCCATGGCGGCGTCGAAGCCGGCCTGGTCGACGGCCCGGCCCTGGCCGCGCAGGATGTCCTGGGTCAGATCGAGCGGGAAGCCGAAGGTGTCGTAAAGTTTGAAGGCGACCTCGCCGTCGAGCGCCTCGCGCGCGCCGAGCTTGGCGGTCGCCTCCTCGAGCAGCTTGAGGCCGCGGTCGAGGGTCTGGGCGAAGCGGCCCTCCTCGAGCTTGAGGGTCTCGGCGATCAGCGCCTCGGCGCGGCCAAGCTCGGGGAAGGCCTGGCCCATGAGCGCGGTCAGTGCCGGCACCAGGCGCCAGATCATCGGATCCTCGATGCCCAGCTTGTGGACGTGGCGCATGCCCCGGCGCATGATCCGGCGCAGCACGTAGCCGCGGCCCTCGTTGGACGGCAGCACGCCGTCGGCAATCAGGAAGGCGGTCGCGCGCAGGTGATCGGCGATCACCCGGTGCGAGACCGAATGTTCGCCGTCGGGCGCCGTGTTCGAAAGCCCGGCCGAGGCCTCGATCAAGGTGCGCAGCAGGTCGGTATCGTAGTTGTCGTGGGTGCCCGAGAGCACGGCGGTAAGACGCTCCAGCCCCATGCCGGTGTCGATCGAAGGCTTGGGCAGCGGCACCCGTTCGCCCGGCTCGATCTGCTCGAACTGCATGAACACCAGGTTCCAGATCTCGATGAACCGGTCGCCGTCCTGGTCCGGGCTGCCGGGCGGGCCGCCGGGAATATGGGGGCCATGGTCGAAGAAGATTTCGGAACACGGGCCGCAGGGGCCGGTGTCGCCCATCTGCCAGAAGTTGTCCGAGGTCGGGATGCGG
>CAXMQD010000678.1:0-2203 GCA_964194965.1 uncultured Acidimicrobiia bacterium
GTAGCCGAGGAAACGGCCCAGGCGCCGTAGCGTGAAGGCATAACGCAGCCACGCAACGGCGCGGCGGCCCCAGCGGTCCCAGCGGTCCCAGCGGTCTGGGCGAATCTCGGTCATGGCGCTATTCTACGGCGGTTCTCGATCCAGCGGAACCGGCCTCGGGAAATCGGCCCGAGAAACCTTGCCGAGCGGCCCGCCGGTGGTGGTTTTTCCGTGTTCCCCCGTACCTTTGCCCGACCCCGCCATTGGTGTAGGATGCCGCGAAACCTCCCGGGCAAAGCCTAATTTACGAGGGCAGGAATGACCGAGACCGAGCCGCTCATGGCGGGAAAGCGCGGCCTGATCATGGGCGTGGCCAACGAACGCTCGATCGCCTGGGGCATTGCCTCGGCGGTCGCCGCCCAGGGCGCGTCACTGGCCTTCACCTACCAGGGCGAGGCGCTCGCGAAGCGGGTGCGGCCGCTCGCCGAGTCGGTTGGCTCGGACATCGTGCTGCCGTGCGACGTGACCGACGATGCCAGTATCGATGCCGTGTTTGCGGAGATCGAGTCGAGTTGGGGTGGCCTCGACTTCCTGGTGCACGCCATCGCCTACTCCGACAAGGAAGAGCTCAAGGGCAAGTACCTGGATACCTCGCGCGGCAACTTCGTCAGGAGCCTGGACATTTCCTGTTTTTCGTTCACCGCGGTGTCCAGGCGCGCGGTGCCGCTGATGAACGAGGGCGGCAGCCTGCTGACCCTGACTTACTACGGTGCCGAGCGGGTCATGCCGCACTACAACGTCATGGGAGTCGCCAAGGCGGCGCTGGAGTCCAGCGTACGCTACCTGGCGGCCGACCTGGGCGAGCAGAATATCCGGGTCAATGCCATCTCGGCCGGCCCGATCAAGACGCTCGCGGCCTCGGGTATCGGCGATTTCCGCTATATCCTGAAGTGGAACGAGTATAACTCGCCGCTGCACCGCAACGTCGATACCAAGCAGGTCGGCGGGGCCGCGCTGTACCTGCTGTCGGACCTATCGAGCGGGGTGACCGGCGAGATTCACCACGTGGACTCCGGCTATCACGTGGTCGGCATGATGTCGACCCAAGCCGCTCCCGAGGTCGCCGAGATGCTGCGCAACTTCCACCCGCAAACCTAAATCGCGATCCCTGGATCGCGAGACGCGGCGGCGGCTTGCGCCGCTTGCGCTCGAACCGAAGACACCCGACCGAAGACACGCGACCAGAGAGACCCAAGATGCCCGGCAACGCCTTCGGACACAGCTTCCGCATCACCACCTGGGGCGAGAGTCACGGGCTCGCGATCGGCTGCATGATCGACGGCGTGCCGCCTGGCATGGCCTTGAGCGAGACCGACATCCAGCCTTGGCTCGATCGGCGCCGGCCGGGGCAGTCGCGCCACACCACTCAGCGCAAGGAGCCGGACAAGGCGCGCCTGCTGTCCGGCGTGTTCGAAGGCAAGACCACGGGCACGCCGATTTCCTTCGTGGTCGAGAACCAGGACGTGCGCTCCAAGGACTACGACTCGATCAAGGACAAGTTCCGCCCGGGCCACGCCGAATACGCCTATTGGAAAAAATACGGCCACTACGACTATCGCGGCGGCGGCCGTTCGAGCGCGCGCGAGACCGCCATGCGGGTCGCGGCCGGCGCGGTCGCGCGCCGGGTCCTCGATCACCTGCTTCCGGCTCCGGTCGCAATCCGCGGCGCGCTGGTACAGATGGGTCCGCACGCCATCGAGCGGGAGAATTGGGACTGGGCGGAAATCGACAGCAATCCTTTCTGGTGCCCGGACCCGGCCGCGGCGAAATACTGGGAGGGATTTCTCGACGGCGTGCGCAAGGCCGGCTCCTCGATCGGCGCGGTCATCGAGGTGGTCGCTTCCGGTGTGCCGGCGGGCCTGGGAGAGCCGGTCTACGACAAGCTCGACGCCGATCTCGCCAAGGCCATGATGTCGATCAACGCGGTGAAATCGGTGGAGATCGGCGCCGGGCTCGGCGCCGCCGCGCTCTCGGGTGAAGACAACGCCGACGAGATGCGCATGAAGGGCGAAGACGCTGAATTCCTGTCGAACAACGCCGGCGGCGTGCTCGGCGGCATCTCGACCGGCCAGGACGTGGTGGTGCGTTTCGCGGTCAAGCCGACCAGCTCGATCCGGACCCCGCGCCGGACCGTCGACCGCTTCGGCCAGGACACCGAGATCGC
>CAXMQD010000679.1:0-2075 GCA_964194965.1 uncultured Acidimicrobiia bacterium
ATATGGCCCGACCCTGACGCGATAGAACGTTCCCATGCTGCCGATGACCGCTTCGTCCACCACCGGCCGGCGCTGACCGAGCTTGCTACCGTATTTTTGCATGAGGCTCGCCGCCACTGCGTCCGCTTCACTGCGTGAGCGGACGGCCGCGACCTGCAAACGATATTTACCCAATGGGGCGCTTGTGACCTTGGGTTTGCTCGGCTGAGCCGCGACAGCCGGCGGCGTTGCGGCGGCCACTTGCGTCGTAAACGGCGTAGTGATTTGGGCAGGCTTCTTCGGCTTCGCCGGCGGTGGTGCGACGGCCACTTGCGTCGCAAACGGCGTGGCGGCCTGGGCAGGCTTCGTCGGTTTAGCCGGCGGCGGTGCGGCGGCCTGGGCAGGCTTCGTCGGCTTCGCCGGCGGTGGTGCGACGGCCACTTGCGTCGCAAACGGCGTGGCGGCCTGGGCAGGCTTCGTCGGTTTAGCCGGCGGCGGTGCGGCGGCCACTTGCGTCGTCTGAGTCCAGCTCGACGTTTCGGGCTTGGTCGCGATCGACGCTGTGGTATCCGAATTTTTGCTCTGGCTGGGCGCGGACTGACTTGTTGAGCTGCCACCGCCGGTGAATAGGCTCGTGATGCTGCTGAAGAACCCACCGACGCTGCCGGAGCTTCCTGAATCAGAGGAGTCAGAGGCGCTCGTGCTGGACTTGCTTGCCGGGGCGGCGGCCACAGCAGGCGCCTGGGACGTTGAAGAGGCGTTCGCGGCGGGCGACGCAGTCTTGCCCAAAGTTGCGGTCTCCCAACCGCTGGTGCTCGCGCCTGAACTCGGCGCCGACTTGACCGCCGGCTCGGGCGCAACGACGACCGCTTCCGACGCTGCGGGCGCATTGCTGATCCCTGCCTCGCGGTAGGCCGCATTGCGGTTACTCAAGGCGTCGGACCGTTGCGCTGTGGTCAAACCTTCATTGAGCCAGTACGCACTCGTCAGATCGGAGATCGCCTGACCGGGCTTACCTTTCTTGCGAAAAGCGAGGCCGCGATAGTAGAGCGCCTTAGCGATCTGAGGCTTTTGAAGACCGCCCGCACGAATGGCCGCACCGAGATGCTTGATCGCGTCGGCGTGCTTGCCGGCCTCGTAAGCCTTAATTCCTGCATTATAAAGCTTCTCGCTGGGGGGCGCGGTCTTGGGCTTGGCCTTGGCCGGGCCTTCGGCTGCTGGCTTTGGCGCCGATCCCGAAGCCGGTGCGGACTTTGTCCCACCTTTCGATTGCGTAGGCCCATCGAACGCGGCCGCCGGGCAAACCCCAACCGCGATCACAAGCGCAGTGTAAGCCAGAATTCGCAACCCGTTCTCCCTTGAATTGTTCAGAGAATTCCCAGGGCTCCGCCCCCGGATTCCCTGCCGGCGGACGTTAAGTCAACCAGCACTTAGAGGCAAATCCGCGACCAACCCGAATCTGGCGTTTTCCCCCCTATTCGACGGTTACCGATTTGGCCAAATTGCGCGGCTGATCCACGTCAGTGCCCATAACAACCGCCGTGTGATAGGCAAGAAGTTGCACCGGCACAGCGCATATGAGCGGATTGGTGAAGGAGGATGCCACTGGCAGCGCGATATGCGCGGCCAGCTTGCAACCGACTTTCTCAGGCGCTGCGTCGGAAACGAGGATGATCTGTCCGCCGCGCGCGGCCACCTCCTGCAGGTTGGAGACCGTCTTGTCGAACAGGTTGTCCTGCGGCGCTACCACGATAACCGGCACATTCTCGTCGATCAGCGCTATGGGGCCGTGCTTCAACTCGCCAGCCGCATAACCTTCCGCGTGGATGTAGGAAATCTCCTTGAGCTTCAACGCACCCTCCAACGCCAGCGGATAGCTGGTGCCGCGGCCGAGATAGAGCACATCGCGTGCCTTCGACAGATCGTGTGCGATTGCCTTAAACTGTTCCTCCTTACCGAGGATTGTCGACATATGCCGCGGGACCTCGATCAAGGCCTGGACAAGATCGCGCTCGGCTTCGGCCGTGATAGCGCCCCGCGCCTTTCCGAGTGCGATTGCCAAGCAGGCGAGCACAGTTAGCTGGCAGGTGAACGCC
>CAXMQD010000680.1:0-4114 GCA_964194965.1 uncultured Acidimicrobiia bacterium
ATCGCTCTGGACCATCTGTTCCGGAATAACGTGCGCCCGGCCCGCGGCAAATTGACGCTCGGCTTCGCGAACGTCGGTGCGTTTCACAGCTTCGATCCGGCACAGCCCAGGGATTCCCGCTACCTGGACGAGGATTTCAACCGGCTGTGGGACGTGGCGACGCTGGAGGGCGATCGGGACAGCGCGGAACTGCGGCGCGCCCGCGAGATTTGGCCTTTGATCGATCAGGCCGATTTCCTCCTCGACATTCATTCCATGCAACACGCGACCGCACCGCTGATGATGGCGGGACCTCTGCCCAAGGGGCGGGCGCTGGCGCGCGGTGTCGGTATTCCCGAGGTTGTGGTGAGCGACGCGGGGCACACGGCCGGCCGGCGCATGCGGGATTATCTGGGCTTCGCGGAGAAAGCCAGTTCGCGCAACGCCCTTCTGATCGAATGCGGCCAGCACTGGGAGGCAAACAGCCGGGAGGTGGCGATCGAGACCGCCTACCGTTTCCTGCGCCATCTCGAAGCAATCGCGCCGGAGGTGGCCGAGCCCTATGTCTCGAAACCCGCGCCGGAACAGAAATTCATCGAGGTCGTCGGTCCGGTCACCATTGAGACCGACGAATTCCGCTTTGCCGAGGACTACAAAGGTTTGGAGGTCATCAAGGATACCGGCACGGTGATCGGCTATGATGGCGAGAAGGAAGTCACGACCCCCTTCGACGACTGTGTCTTGATCATGCCCTCGCAGCGGCTGAAAAAGGGCGAGTCCGCGGTGCGGTTCGGCCGTTTCGTCTCCTAACCCGCCGGACAACCCGGCCGCCTGTTTTCGGTGATTCCCAAATCGAAATCGCAAATCAATTGAATTCGACGCCAAGCCCCTCCCCTGTCACGGGAGAATTGAAAATTGAGCGCCAAGAGTGCACTATATGGTGGTGCTATCACTGTGCCGGAGAATTCGGGAATTAGTATGATTGGACCTGGGAAAATTGGGTTGCCAGCGCAAATTTTTGTGACCAATCGCAGACGGGGAACTCCCGCTATGTTCGACCGGCGCCTCTTATTCTTGTTGGCGGTATTGTTTTTGCCAATCGCGGTTCAACCCGCCTCGGCGACGACAAAAGCGGGCGCGATTCTGCATGTCCAAATGCTCGGGGAGCAGGCATTTGGGGCCGTGCAGCGGAGCGACCTGACCTTGGACAAACGTGAAGCGATTCTTGCCGACATCTTGAGCCAAGGCTTCGACTTACCGCTGATCGCCCGCTTCGTTCTCGGCAGATACTGGCGGCCCGCGACGCCGGATCAACGCGACAGTTACGTCGATCTCTACGGAAGATTCGTCGTCAAATCCTATTCCAAGAATCTCGGCGGCTTCGCGGGCAGCAGTTTCGATGTCGTCGGAGCCGAACCTATCGGTAAGTCGGACTTTTTGGTCACGACAATTTTGCACCGGAAAAGCGGCTCGCCGTTCAAGACAGGGTGGCGGGTCCGTTTGATCGATGACAATTACAAGATTATCGATGTGATCGTCGAGGGCATCAGCATGGCTGTGACCCAAAGACAGGAGTTTGCCTCTGTCTTGAAGCGTGACGGCGTAGAGAGGCTCCTGCAGATTCTTTCAGCCAAGGTCGGGCGCATGCCGGCGGCCTCGTGAATAGGGAAGCGAAAGAGGATTTAGACATGGCCGTATCCAGCGTTCCTTTATCGCGCCGCGCCGGCGGCCGGCTTTGCCGGACGGTGCGACGCGGCTTGTGGTTCGGTTTGTTGCTCTGCGCATGCGCGGGCGCCGCCGTAACCACGGCACGGGCCGATTTCGACGCCGGCTGGCAGGCCTATCAGCGTGGCGACTTTGCGCTTGCGGTGGCGGAATGGTGGCCGCTGGCCGAAGATGGTCACGCCCTCGCCCAGTACAATATGGGCGTCATCTACGATGAGGGCCGCGGTGTGGAACCAAACCGCTCTCAAGCCATCGAATGGTGGACTAAAGCGGCCGATCAGGGCCTGCCGATCGCGCAACACAACCTGGCCTTGATGTACATCGACACTTTAGACGAACCGCCGGACATAGGGCGCGCGATCCAGTTGCTGGAGAAAGCGTCCGCTAAGGGGTTCGTCCAATCCAGCTATTCGCTCGCCAAGATCTATGTTGACGGAGTCGGCGTGCCGAAGGACGAGGACAAGGGCTTCGCTCTGATGTTTGCCGCGGGCAAGGCCGGCTTCGACAAGGCCCAGTACAACTTGGGAAAAATGTACCGCGATGGACGCGGAGTCACCGCCGACCAACCGCAGGCGGCCAAATGGTTTCGGATCGCCGCCGAACAAGGCTACGCCAAAGCGCAAAACAAACTGGCGATCATTTATTCCAAGGGTAGAGGCGTCGAACCGGACGACGTGGAAGCTCTCAAATGGGCGATCCTGGCGGACCGGCAGGGACACGGGGAAGCCAAGGAGAACCGAGCGGCCCTCACCGAACGCTTAAGTGCCGAACAGATTGCCGAGGCCGAAAAACTGGCCGAAATGTTTTGACCCCGAAGCTGGCGGCGCGGCTCGAAGCGACGAAATTCATGGGTAACCGGGATATCAAGCGGCAGTTGCAACAAGGATGCGGACGAGCCGGTTGACTCTCCCGGCCGCAAACCATCACAATTGCCCACATCGACAAATCGAGCACTCCAAAGAAGATAATCAACAGGGAGGATAACATGAAGCTCAAGAAGCTTGTGGCCAAGGCCGCGCTGATCGCCTTGGCAGGCATGGTCGCCGCGGCGCCGGCCTGGGCGCAATCGGGGGCCCAAACCGCGGTCGATGCCGCCAAGAAATACAGCGGTACCGAGATCACCATCGTCTGGGAAGCGGGCCTGCAATCGCTCGATCCGCTCAATTTCTCGGGGCCCAAGTGGGAGGAGCTAACCGGCATCAAGGTCAAGGTGATCGAGGTCACGACCGCCGAGATGTTCACCAAGATCCTGCAGGAGCACCGGGCTGGTTCCGGTGCCTACGACGCGCTCAACGTGATTCCGAGCTGGATGCCGGACCTGGTCCGCGCCGGCGCGCTCGAGCCGCTGGATGCCTACGTCGACAAGTACGGTTTCCGGGACGAGCTCCAGACCATCGCGCCGACCTATCGCGACAACCAGATGACCGTTGACGGCAAGATCTACGGTTTTCCGGACGACGGCGACCTGTTCGTTCTCTATTACCGCAAGGACCTGTTCGAGGATCCGGCCAACATGGCCGAGTTCAAGGCCAAGCACGGCTACGACCTTGCGGCGCCCGCGACCTGGGAACAGTACGCGGATATCGGCCAGTTCCTGACCGACAAGTACGCCCCCAAAACCTATGGCGCCGGTCAATTCCGTCAGGCCGCCTACGGCATCTGGATGTTCGAGGAACGCTATCGCGTGGAAGGCGGGAAATTCTTCGATCCCGAGACCATGCGCGCCCAGATCAACAACGGTATCGGGGTCAAGGCCTACGAGGGGATGCGCAGCGACAACAAATTTATGCCGCCGGGCGTCGAGACCTGGGGCTTCGTCGAGGCGCTCAGCTCGTTCCTGGCCGGCGACATTGCGATGACCATCTCCTGGCCGCCGTTCGGCCGGTGGGCGGCGGGCTACGGCGTCGATGACGCCGCGCTGTCCTGGGTGCCGAAGTCGACGATCGCCGACAAGGTCGGATACGCCCTGCCGCCGGGCGGCACGCCCCAGCTCGCGGCCGGCTTCTCACTTTCGGTCTCCTCGAACAGCAAGAACAAGGAAGCCGCCTACCTATTCATCCAGTGGCTGAACAGCGAGGAAACCAGCCTTCAGCGCGTGCAGCTTCCCTACGCCTTGCGCGATCCTTTCCGCGAGTCGCACTTTGTCGACCCGGAATATCTGTCGCGCTGGGCCGACGCCGGCAGCTACCTGAAGACCCTGCGCGCCGGCGCCAACACCGGTTTGCTCGATCTTTCGATCCTGCAAATCGACAAGTACGAGGAAGCCCTGCGCCAAGCCATGTCGCGCCTGTGGGCGGGCGAGGACGCCAAGACGATCCTCGACGACGTGGCCGCGCAGTGGGATAAGCTGACCGACAGGATCGGCGTCGACCGTCAGAGGGCGGCCTACGCGGATTGGGCCAGCAAACCC
>CAXMQD010000681.1:0-6033 GCA_964194965.1 uncultured Acidimicrobiia bacterium
ATCATCGGCCAAGAGGGCTACGACTCCCAGAAGTTCATCGAGATCGCCGGCGCCGCCGCCGAGGGCACGATCATCACCACCTCGCTCGATCGCGATTCCGATCAGCCCGAAACCAAGGCCTTCATTGCCGCCTTCGAAAAGAAGGCCGGCTACAAGGTCGACATGGTGGCGGCCTCCGGCCACACCGCGGCCAAGGTGGCGATCGCCGCCATGCGCCAGGCCGGCACGACGGACCGCAAGGCGATCCGCGACGCCATTGCGGGCCTGACGCTACAGGCTTCGACCGGCGAGATCTCGTTCAACAAGCTGGGCGAGGTGCGCAAGGACGTGCAGGTTCAGGTGGTCAAGGACGGCAACTGGCACCGGCACTCGGTGATCAGCGATCCCGAGCTCCTGGCGCCGCCCTCGGAGTAACGCCTAAGGACGACCGAACCTCCGCCACCCCCCCCCCGGGGCCGGTTCGAAAATGCCGGCCCCGGGACCCGATCGGCCCCGGCCTTCAGTGGCCCGGACTCTTTCTTGAGAGAGAGCCGCCATGCTCGCCTTCGAACTCATCGTGCAGGGGCTCATCCAGGGCAGTATCTACGCCCTGATCGCCGTCGGCCTGACTTTGGTTTACGGGCTGCTGCGCATCCTCCACGTCGCCCACGCCGGGCTGTTCACCCTCGGTGGCTACTTCGGCGTGTTGATCACCAACGCGACCGGCAGCCTCGGCCTCGCCATCGTCGTGGCCATGGTGGCCGTCGGCGTGCTCGGCATGCTGATCTACCGATTTTGCTACGAACCGATTCTGGCGCGTCCGCCCTACGTCGCGCTGATCGCCTCGATCGGCCTGTTCATCGCCCTCGAAGAGGTGTTCCGCCTGGTATTCGGGCCCTACGGCATCTCCTACGCCGCGCCGCCGCTGACCGCCTCGGTGGCGCTGGCGAGCATGAATTTGAAACAGGCCGAGATCATGGTCATGGCCGGCGTGATCGTGCTGGTCGGCGGACTCGCCCTTTTAGCCCAGCATACCCGCATCGGCATCGCCTGGCGCGCCACCGTGACCGACCCGGCCATGGCCCAGTCGTTCGGCGTCGACGTGATCAAGGTGCGCTACCTGAACTTCTTCATCGGTTCGGCGTTGGCGGCGGCGGCCGGCGTCATGGTCGCGCTGCTCAACAACCTGGTCGAGCCGACCATGGGCAGCGTGCCCAGCTACAAGGCGCTCGCCATCATCGTGCTCGGCGGGCTCGGCGACGTGCGCGGCACGCTGATTGCGGCGCTCGCGCTCGGCGTGGTCGAGTCCTTCGGCACGATTTACCTGGGCGCGATCCTGGACCGCGACGCCATCGCCTTCGTGTTCCTGATCCTGGTGCTGATGGTCCGGCCCCAGGGCCTGTTCGGGAGGGCGTGAGCAGTGGCCTACGAGATCACGCTCATCACCCTGGCCGGCATCGCCGTGATCGCCGCCCTCGGCCTCAACCTGATCACCGGGTTCTGTGGCCAGATCAGCCTGGGCCACGCCGCCTTCTACGGCACCGGCGCCTACGGCGCGGCCATGCTGACCACCAACGGCGTGTCGTTCTGGTTGGCGTTGCCCGCCAGCGCCCTGTTGGCCGGCGCGCTCGGCTTGGTGGTCGGCCTCGCGTCGCTCAGGGTGCGCCACGACTTCCTCGCCATCACCACCATGGGCGTCGGCTTCCTGTTCATCGGCGTGGTCCGGCAACAGGACGCATTGGGCGGGGAAATGGGCATTTACGCGATTCCCGATCCCGGGATAGGGCGCTTAGGTTACATGTTTTTAGTCGTTATTCTAGCGAGTTTAACGGCGATCTTCAGTTTATACTTGAAGCGATCCTGGATGGGATTTGCCTTCGACGCCATCGCCGACGACGAGGACACGGCACCCATGGTCGGCATCGACGTCGCCCGCTACAAGCTGACCGCTTTCGCCATGGGCACCGCGATCGCCGGGGTGGCCGGGGCGCTCTATGCTCACGAGATCAAGTACATCGGCCCGGACAGCTTCGGCTTTCCGGAGTCGATCGCCATGCTGGCCATGGTCGCGGTCGGCGGCATCGGCTCGGTCGGCGGGGTCGTCTTCGCCGCCGTGGTGATGACCGTGCTGCCCCACTGGCTCCAAGTGATCGCCGAGTACAAGCTGCTGCTCTATGGCGGGCTGTTGTTCGCGGTCATGCGGTTCAGTCCCGGCGGCCTGGCCGGACTGGTCCGCGCCTGGATGCCGCGGCCCGGCGGCGCGGACGCGCCGGCCGCGGATCGGGTCGAACCATGACCGCGCTGTTGGAAATCCGGGACGTGGCGGTCAGTTTCGGCGGCGTGCGCGCGCTCGACGGCGTCACCTTCGCGCTTCAAGAGGGCGAGCTGCTCGGCCTGATCGGCCCCAACGGCGCGGGCAAGACCACCGCCCTGCGCGCGATCACCGGCACCGTGCGCCCCGACCGCGGCGCGGTGGCGTTGGCGGGCTTGGACTTGACCCGGCTGCCGGTGCACCGCCGCGTGCGCGCCGGGCTCGGCATGTCGCAGCAACTGGTGCGGCCGTTCCGCGCCATGACCGCGATCGAGAACGTCATGCTCGCCGCCGGCGCCGCCAAGACCGGCGCACCGCTCCGCGCCCTGCTCCAGCGCGGTCGCGCGGCGGAACGGCAAAAGGCGCGCGTCCATCTGAACACCGTGGGCATCGCCGAGGCCGCCGAGAGCGCACCCGACAGCCTGCCGCTCGGCACCCTCAAACGCCTGGAGATGGCCCGCGCCCTTGCGCTGGAACCCAAGGTCCTGCTGCTCGACGAGCCGCTCGCCGGACTCAACCACATCGAGGCGCGGCGCCTCGCCGAGACCATCGCCGAGCTCAACCGCGGCGGTGTCTCGATCATCCTGATCGAGCACAATCTGGGCGAGGTCATGCGCGTCTGCAGCCGCCTGGTGGTGCTCGACAACGGCCGCGTGCTGGGCGAAGGCGCGCCCGCGGCGGTCATGGCCGAACCAGAGGTGCGCGCCGCCTATCTGGGCGCGGGCCATGCTTAGGCTGTCCGATCTTACGGCCGGCTACGGCGCGTTCACGGCAGTGCACGGTCTCAGCCTCGAGATCGCCCCGGCCAGCGTGTTCGCGCTGGTCGGTGCCAATGGCGCGGGAAAGTCTTCGACTATCATGGCCATCGCCGGTCACGTCGCGGTCCAGGGCGGCACCGTCGAACTCGACGGCGAGGACATCACGGCGCTGCCGATCGCCCGGCGCGTGGGCCGGGGGATCGCGCTGGCGCCCGAAGGCCGGCGCCTGTTCGGCGATCTGAGCGTGCGCGAGAACCTGATAATCGGCGGCTACGCGCGCCCGGCCCGGGACGAGGCGCAGAACCGCGCGCGGGTCATCGAGCTGTTCCCGCGCCTGGGCGAACGGCTCGATCAGGCGGCCGGCACGCTCTCCGGCGGCGAACAGCAAATGCTCGCCATCGGCCGCGCGCTGATGGCCCAGCCGCGGCTGCTCATGATCGACGAGGTGTCCCTCGGCCTCATGCCTGCCGCCGTCGACGTCTGCTACGCGGCGATCCACCGGCTCAAGGAGGCCGGCATCTCGATACTGCTGGTCGAACAGAGCACGGTGCGCGCGCTCGAGATCGCCGATGCGGTCTGCGTGCTCGAGTCCGGCCACGCGGTCTGGCAAGGCAGCGCCGAAGCGGCGCGCAAGGATCCGGCCATGATCGAGGCCTACATGGGTCTGAGCGCCAACCCGGCATAGAGGAGACCACGCTTTGCCCCCCCGCCCGCTCTACCAACGGATCAAGGACCACATCGTCCATCACATCGATGCGGGCGCGTGGCGGCCCGGCGACCAGGTGCCGCCGGAGAGCGCGCTGGTGCGCGAAATGGGCGCGAGCCGAATGACCGTCAACCGCGCGATCCGCGAATTGGTCCAGGAGGGCCTGCTGATGCGGGTCCAGGGCTCGGGCACCTTCGTGGTCGAGCCTCGCGTCCCGGCCGATCTGGTGGAGCTGCGCAACATCGCCGAGGAAATCAGCGAAACCGGCCGCGCCCATAGCGCCCGGCTGGTCTCTCTCGCCGCCGAATCCGCGAGCGAAAGCGTCGCCGCAACCATGGAGCTGGCGCCGGGCGCGCGGATCTTCCATTCGGTCATCCTGCACCTGGCCGACGACACGCCGGTGCAGCTCGAGGCGCGCTATGTGAACCCAGCCTGCGCGCCGGACTACATGGACCTGGACTTTGCGGCGATCACCGCCAATCAGTACCTGATGGAGGCCGCGCCGCTCAGCGAGGTCGAGCACGTGGTCGAAGCCGTGCTGCCCGAGGCCGATGTGCGCGCGCTACTCGAGATTCGCGCCGGCGAGCCCTGCCTGCGGCTGCATCGCCGGACCTGGTCCCGGGGCCGCGTCACCTCCAGCGCCACCCTCACCTACCCGGGCACCGCACACCGCTTTTCCACGCGCTTTACCTACCGGGATAGCCGCGGACGCGGCCCCGCTCCGATCCAACAACGCCACCCGAACGGCGGAGGCACGCCATGACCCAAGATCCCCGCATCGACAATTCCCGCGTCATCCGCGCCCCGCGCGGCCCCGAATTGAGCGCCAAGTCGTGGCTGACCGAGGCGCCGTTGCGCATGATCATGAACAACCTCGACCCCGAGGTCGCGGAAAAGCCGGAGGAGCTGGTGGTCTACGGCGGCATCGGCCGCGCCGCGCGCGACTGGCGCAGCTTCGATGCCATCGTGGGCGCGCTTCGGGAGCTCGACGACGACGAAACCCTGTTGGTCCAATCGGGCAAGCCGGTCGGCGTGTTCAAGACCCACGCCGACGCGCCGCGGGTGCTGATTGCCAACTCCAACCTGGTGCCACATTGGGCGACCTGGGAACATTTCAACAAACTCGATCGCGACGGCCTGATGATGTACGGCCAGATGACCGCCGGATCGTGGATCTACATCGGCAGCCAAGGCATCGTCCAAGGCACCTACGAGACCTTCGTCGAGGCCGGACGCCAACACTTCGGCGGCGATCTGAAAGGCAAGTGGGTGCTGACCGGCGGCCTGGGCGGGATGGGCGGCGCGCAGCCGCTGGCCGCGACCATGGCCGGCGCCTCCTTACTCGCGGTCGAATGCCGGCCGTCGCGCATCGAGAAGCGGCTCGAGACCGGCTACCTGGACCGCGCGGCGGACGACCTGGACGAAGCGCTCGAGCTGATCCAGAACGCCTGTGCAGAGGGCCGCGCGCTTTCGGTCGGGCTGCTCGGCAACGCCGGGGAGGTCTTCCCCGAACTGGTCGAGCGCGGCATCAAACCCGACATGGTGACCGACCAGACCTCGGCCCACGATCCGCTCTACGGCTACCTGCCGATCGGCTGGACGCTGGACAAGTGGGAGAACCTGCAGGAACGCGATCCCGACGCGGTCGTCGCGGCCGCCAAGGATTCCATGGCGGTGCAGGTGCGCGCCATGCTCGAATTTCAGGCCCGGGGCGTGCCGACCTTCGACTACGGCAACAACATCCGCCAGATGGCCCTCGAGGTCGGGGTCGAGAACGCCTTCGACTTCGCCGGCTTCGTGCCGGCCTATATCCGGCCGCTGTTCTGCCGCGGCGTCGGGCCGTTCCGCTGGGTCGCGCTGTCCGGCGACCCGGCCGACATCTACAAGACCGACGCCAAGGTCAAGGAGCTGATCCCCGACAACGCGGCCTTGCACAACTGGCTCGACATGGCGCGGGAGCGCATTCACTTCCAGGGCCTGCCGTCGCGCATCTGCTGGGTCGGGCTCGGCGATCGCGCGCGCCTCGGCCTGGCCTTCAACGAGATGGTGGCCAACGGCGAGGTCTCGGCGCCGATCGTAATCGGCCGAGATCATCTGGACTCCGGCTCCGTCGCCAGCCCGAACCGCGAGACCGAGGGCATGAAGGACGGCTCGGACGCGGTCTCCGACTGGCCGTTGCTGAACGCGCTGCTCAACTGCGCGAGCGGGGCGACTTGGGTATCGCTGCACCACGGCGGCGGGGTCGGCATGGGCTTTTCCCAGCACGCCGGCATGGTCAT
>CAXMQD010000682.1:0-6918 GCA_964194965.1 uncultured Acidimicrobiia bacterium
CGGTTTGCGCGGCAGGTACTCGGTGAGCTCGAGCAGGGCGGCGGCCTTCTGAACCTGCGCCTCGATCTCGGATTTCGACATGCCGCGGATTTTCAAGCCGTAGGCCATGTTGTTGTAGACCGTCATGTGCGGATAGAGCGCGTAGTTCTGGAATACCATGGCGATGTCGCGCTCGGCCGGCTCGAGATCGTTGACCACGCGGCCGCCGATCGATATCTCGCCCTCGGTAATGGTCTCCAGCCCGGCGATCATGCGCAGCAGCGTCGACTTGCCACAGCCCGAGGGGCCGACGATGACCAGGAACTCGCCGTCGGCGATCTCGCAATCGACGCCGTGAATGACAGTGTCGTTGCCGTAGGACTTGTGGACTTTGCTGAGTTCGATTTCGGCCATGATGGCGATTCCCGGGTTGTCTCTATTTTTCGGTTTCCACTAGACCCTTGACGAACTGGCGCTGCATGACCAGCACCACCACCACCGGTGGCAGCATGGCGAGGATCGCGGCGGCCATGGTCAGGTTCCATTCCGGCACCGCGTCGGCGACGAAGAGCATGCGCTGGATGCCCATGACCACGGTCGTCATCTCGGGCTCGGTGGTGATCAGCAGCGGCCACAGATATTGGTTCCAGCCGTAGATGAACAGGATCACCGAGAGCGCCGCGATGTTGGTGCGCGACAGCGGCAGCAGGATGGTCAGGAAGAAGCGGATCGGCCCGGCGCCGTCGACCCGGGCGGCCTCGGCCAATTCGTCGGGCACGGTGAGAAAGAACTGGCGGAACAGGAAGGTGGCGGTCGCCGATGCGATGAGCGGCAGGGTCAGCCCGGTGTAGCTGTTCAACAGGCCGAGATCGACCACCACTTTGTACGTCGGCAGGATGCGCACCTCGACGGGCAGCATCAGGGTCATGAAGATGATCCAGAAGCAGAACATGCGGCCGGGAAACCGGAAATAGACGATGGCGAAGGCCGAGATGATCGAGATGGAGATCTTGCCGACGACGATACCGACCGCCATGATCAGGCTGTTGAGCATCATCGAGCCGAGCGGATTGCCGCCCGCCGACATCTTGCCGGTGACCAGCACGGTGACGTAGTTGTCGATCAAGGCGCCGCCGAACCAGGGCTGCACGGAGGAGATCACGTCCTCGGTCACGTGGGACGAGGTGACCAGCGCCACATAGATCGGGAAGATGATGATCAGCCCGCCGATGATCAGGATGGCGTGGCTGAGATAGGTCAGATAGGGGCGGTTCTCGATCATCAGTACTGAACCTTGCGTTCGAGATAGCGGAACTGAACCACGGTCAGGGCGCCGACGATGATCATCAGGATCACCGATTGCGCCGCCGAGCCGCCGAGATCGAGACCGATGAAACCGTCGGCATAGACCTTGTAGACCAGGATGTTTGTGGCCCCCGCCGGGCCGCCGGAGGTCACCGCGTGGATGATGCCGAAGGTGTCGAAGAAGGCGTAGACCACATTGACCACCAGCAGGAAGAAGCTGGTCGGGGTGAGCAGCGGAAACACGATGGTCCAGAATCGCTTGCCCGGCCCGGCGCCGTCGATGGCGGCGGCTTCGATCAGTGATTTCGGGATCGATTGCAGGCCGGCGAGGAAAAACAGGAAGTTATAGGCGATCTGTTTCCAGGCGGCGGCGATGACCACCAGGATCATGGCCTCGCCGCCGTTGAGAACATGGTTCCATTCATAGCCCAGGTATCGCAGGGTCAGGGCGATGATGCCGTTGGCCGGGCTGAACATGAAAAGCCACAGGACCCCGGCCACGGCCGGGGCCACCGCGTAGGGCCATAACAACGCTAATTTGTAGAAGGCAGCGCCCTTGATCACCCGATCCGCCATGACCGCCAGGAGCAGCGCCGAGGACAGCGACAGAGCCGCGGTTGAAATACTGAATACCGCCGTGATTCCCATTGATCTGAGATAGAGCGGGTCGGCGAACAGCTCGTCGAAATTTTCGAACCAGACGAACTCTGAGCTCAGACCGAAGGGGTCCTCGATCAGCATAGACTGAAACAGCGCCTGGCTCGCCGGCCAGAGAAAGAAGACAGCGGTGATGGCAAGCTGCGGCGTCACGAGCAAATAGGGCAGCCAGGGGTTCTTGAAGGTTACGCGCTTTTCCATGAATGCCGCGATCGAGAGAGAGGCGGGGGCCGCCGTGGCGACCCCCGGATCAGCCTATTAGTAAGCTCTTTCGAACTTCCGCAGCAGCTTGTTACCGCGCGAGACGGCGTCATCGAGACCCAGTTGGGCGGTCTTGGAGCCCGCCCAGATGGCCTCGAGTTCCTCGTTGATGATGTCGCGGATCTGTACGAAATTACCGAGCCGCAGGCCCTTGGAATTGGGCGTCGGTGCCTTGGAGCTCATCTGTGTGATGGCCACGTCGCGGCCTTCGTTTTGCTCGTAATAGCCCGACCGCTGGGTCAACTCGTAAGCCGCGGTGGTGATCGGAACATAGCCCGTGTTCTGATGCCAGAAGGTCTGCACAAAAACGTCGGACAGATAGGTCATGAACTGGGCGACGCCCTTGTAGTCCTTGTCGTCATGGCCCTTCAGCACCCACAGTGTGGCGCCGCCGATGATCGAATTTTGGGGCGCGCCCGCGACGTCCGACCAGTAGGGCAGCTCCGAGGTGCCAAAATCGAAAGCCGTGCTCTTGCGCAGACCGCTGTAATAGGCGGAGGAATTGATCAGCATGGCGCATTTGCCTTCGGCGAACAGCGGATTTCCGTCACCGCGCCGGCCGCCATATATGAAGGTCTTGTCCTTCTGCCAATCGGCAAGCTGGCCGATCGTCTTGACATGCAACGGGCCGTTGAAGACGAGTTCCGTATCGATTCCGGCGAATCCGTTTTCCTGAGTGGCGAAGGATACATTGTGCCAGGCGCTGAAGTTCTCGAGCATGCTCCAGGACTGCCAGCCAATGGTGAAGCCACAGGAAGCGCCGCCGGAGGCGATGATCTTGGTCGAGAATTCGCCCATTTCCTCCCAGGTCTTCGGCGCACGGTCGAGACCGGCCGCGGCGAAGGCCTTCTTGTTCCAGAACACCACCGGGGTCGATGAGTTGAACGGCATCGACAGCAGTTCCCCGTCGGTCGTGGTGTAATAGCCGATCACCGCCGACAGATACCGGCTCTCATCGAACGGCTGGCCTTGATCGGCCATCAATTGATAGACCGGATAGACCGCCCCCTTGGCGGCCATCATGGTCGCCGTGCCGACCTCGAACACCTGCATGATGTGGGGCGGCACGCCCGAGCGGAAGGCGGCGATGCCGGCGGTCATGGTTTCGGTGTAATTGCCCTTGTAGACCGCTTTGATCACATAGTCGGTTTGGCTGTTGTTGAAGCCCTTGGCGATGTCGTTGACGGTCTCGCCCAGCGCGCCGCCCATGGCGTGCCACCACTGAATCTCGGTCTGGGCTGTGGCCGGCCCGCTAATCCCGCCGATCGCGAAGGCGACCGCTAGCGCGGCAAATTTCTTGCGAATTCTCATATTTCTAACTCCCTGTCGGTCTATACGTGATTATCCCCCGCCGGCCGCTAAATCCTCGCGGCCACCGGCCGGTTCACCGTTATGGCAACCCGCCGGCTGGGTCTTATTTCAGCGAGGTTACCCCCATTGTGGCACCCTTGCCAACCGCCACCCTTGGAACCCGGTCTCCGGCCGTCCGCCTCCCGGCACGCGCATTCGGCCGCGAATATGGCGACCTGACCGGGCCGCAAGCTTCGGATAGAATGGCGCCGGGTGTCGCGCTAAACCGGACCGCAGAGTTGGATTCCGCGACTGTTGTCACCCAAGAAGGACAGAAAAATGACCACCCAACGCGCGCTCAAGCGCAACCGGCCCGCCACCGCTTCCAAAGCCGCCTCGGGCGCCTCCAACACCGCGGGCCTGTCGAAGCGCCACCTGGACCTGGTGCGCCGGGCCTGCGCCCAGATCGACGCGCGCGACGGCCAGGGGGTCACCCTGGCGAGCCTGGCCGAAACCCTGGACCTGAGCCCCTGGCACCTGCAGCGCCTGTTCAAGCGCGCCATGGGGGTGAGCCCGCGCGACTACGCCGATGCCCGGCGCAGCCGCCGCTTCCGCGACGAGCTCAAACACGGCGAATCGGTGGCCGGGGCCACCTACGGCGCCGGTTACGGCTCCTCGAGCCGGGTCTATGAGCGCGCCGGGACCAAGCTCGGCATGACCCCGGCATCCTACGCCAAGGGCGGCAAGGGCGCGCGCATCGCCTATGCCACGGTCGCGTCCCCGCTCGGCCGCCTGCTGGTCGGCGCCACGGCCAAGGGCGTCTGCTTCGTCTCGCTGGGCGACACCGACGCCCCGCTGGTGGCCGCGCTCGAGGCCGAGTTCCCGGAGGCCGAGGTCATCGTCCGGGACGACGATGCCATCGCGCCGGCCCTCGATGACGTCTTGGCCCACCTGGAGGGCAAGACGCCGCACCTGGCCTTGCCACTCGACGTGCGCGCCACCGCGTTCCAGCGCCGGGTCTGGCAGGAACTGATGGCGATCCCGCCGAGCGAAACGCGCAGCTATTCCGAAATCGCGACCGCCTTGGGCCTGCCCAAGGGCCAGCGCGCCGTGGGCCGGGCCTGCGCTACCAACCCGGTCGCCATCGTGGTGCCCTGCCACCGGGCGCTGCGCGAGGACGGCCACTTGGGCGGCTACCGTTGGGGCCTGGAACGCAAAGAAGCGCTGCTGTGGCGCGAAGCCGGTCACGAACCGGAGTGATGCCGCGCCCCTAGGGCTTCCGAATGGCACGAATACCCATTCAGCCAGATCGGGTATTGCGCTTGCCCCGGCGCGGTCCGACCGGGTATATGCCAACCATGGCTCGAGCTTCCACCGACCCCACAATATTACGGGTCGCGCAGCGCGAGATTCCGCTGCTGGTGTCCCGCAACAAACGCGCGCGGCGCATCACCCTGCGCCTGGACAGCCTGTCGGGCGACGTGCGCCTGGTGCTGCCCCAGCGCATGGCGCTGCGCGAGGGGCTCGACTTCGCCACCCAGAAGGCCGATTGGCTGCTGGCCCAGCTCGACGCCCTGCCGGCCCGGGTTCCATTCGCCGACGGCGCCGTGATCCCGATTCTAGGCCGCGACCACGCGATTCGGCACGTCGCGGGCGGGCGCCGCGGCGTCTGGCGTCACGACGGCGAGATTTTCGTTTCCGGCTTCGCCGAGCATCTGCCGCGCCGGATCACGGATTTTCTCAAGGCCGAGGCGCGCGCGGCGATCGGCCCCTTGGCGCGGTCCAAAGCGGCCGAAATCGACCGCCAGGTCACCCGCCTGACGATCCGCCACATGACCAGCCGCTGGGGCAGTTGCGGCAGCGACGGCGCGCTCTGCTTCTGCTGGCGCCTGATCCTGGCGCCCGAGCCGGTGTTCGATTATGTGATCGCTCACGAAGTCGCGCACCTGCGCCACATGAACCACGGCCAGCGGTTCTGGAAGCTGGTGGCGCGCCTGACCCCGGACCTGCACGGCGCGCGCCGCTGGCTCAAAAAGAACGGCGACTCCCTGCTCGCCTACGGCTGAGGCGCCCGTAGCGGCTCTCCCCCGGCGGCTAGCCTGCCCCCAATAAACGCAATTAACCGATGCCGATGCCGGGCACCCAGATGTAGCCGTCCGGGTCGGCCAGATAGCACTCGCGCAGGCCGTGGGGCTTGTCTTGGGTTGCGGCGAAGACCGCATCGCCGCGCGTTCGGGCGCGGGCCTCGGCGGCATCCGGGTCGATGCCGTAGAGGCGCATTTCGACGCCGGCGCCACGCAACGCGCCGTCACCGGTCAGCGCCAGCAGGGGATGCTCTGCGTAGGTGTGGTCGGCATGCAGGATCACGTCCTGGCCGCCCCCTTCTTGGCCGCCGCCCTCCCGGTTACCGTAACGCAGCACCGCGAAGTCGGCATCGGCGTAGACCAGATCGAGCGCCAGCACCTCGGTCAGGAAGGCGACCGAACGCGCGACCTCGCGCACCAGCAGATTGACCCCCATGCCCCTCAGCGAGCGGCCGTAGGCATCCGCGGCCATCCAGGGCTCGCCGCTGCGTTCCTTCATGCCCGCCCCGCCCGGGCGCCGGTTAGGCCAAGCGCCCGCAGGAAATCGCTGACCTCGCCGCAGGCGCGGCGGCGGCTAATTTCGGCGCGCGGATCCTGCTGGTCCTCGGGCAGGTCGAGCAAGGTCAGGCCGTGGTAGGACACCAGCCGCCCGCTCAGCCCGCGCTCGAGCCGGAAGCCTAGGCGCGTGGCAAGCTGCGCTAACAGCCCGGTCATCTCGCGGGTGTTGCGGGTGTCCAAATGGGCCAGGCGATTGCGCACGACGATCCTCTCGAGTGGTGCCCGGCCCTGGGCCGTGCGGCGCTGGTTCAGTTCGTCGATCATCTTTGTATAGGGGCTCCCCTCGATCACCTCGCGCCGGTCGAGATCGATACGGGCCAATATGTCGATGTCGACGAAGCAGTCGTTGAGCGGCGCAATCAGGGCGTCAGCGCAGGCGTGGCGCAGGCAGTGTAGCGCCGATTCGGCTTCCGCGAGAACCGTTTACGGGCAGCGGGAATACCAAAGGTATTAGTCGCGTACGCGCCGAAACTGTGTGTCACCGCCCGGCCGCGGCTCTACCGGATCGCCCTGCCCCAGGGCGCGCAGCACCCGCGCGATCAGGCCCTCGGCCGCATCGCCGGCCTGGTCGGTTTCGGTCCCGCCGCCGGGCAGTGGCCGGGGCGGGACGGCTTGAAGCGCTTGTGCGACCACCCGGCCCCACAGCGCGGCCGGCAGCGAGCCGCCGGAAACCCGGTCCATGGGCGCGCCATCGTCGTTGCCGAGCCAGACGCCGGCCACCACCTCGGCGGTGTAACCGACAAACCAGGCGTCGCGGAAGTCCTGACTGGTGCCGGTCTTACCG
>CAXMQD010000683.1:0-8907 GCA_964194965.1 uncultured Acidimicrobiia bacterium
CTGCCCTTGGCCGGCTTGTTTTGCGGCGCGGCGAGCATTCTGATCGGGATCCCGATCCTGCGCCTGCGCGGCGTCTATTTCGCCATGGTCACGCTGGTGCTGACCGAGGTCGCCAGGCTGTTGATGCTGGCGTTGCCGATCACCGACGGCGCCAAGGGCATTACCAACATTCCTCTGCCGGGGGCGGTAACGGTATTCGGCCTCACCCTGATCCCTGATTTCGCCACGCTAGCGAACGTGAGACCGGCGTTTTATTACCTTTCCGTTGTCCTGATGATTCTGTCTTTCGCCGGACTCTATCGGCTGGTCAATTCGCGCCTCGGAAAACTGTGCCATTCGCTCCAGCAAAACGAGGAGCTGGCATCGTCGATCGGCGTTAACATCGCGTACTTGCGTGTCATCGCCTACGTCATTTCGTCGTTTCTCGGCGGCATCGGCGGGGCCATATTCGCGGCGATGGCACAATCGGTCTATCCCTCCAGCTTCACCATCACCGATTCCATCAATTTCATGCTGAACTGTTTCCTGGGTGGCCTTGGCTACGTCTTCGGTCCGATCCTCGGCACATTCGTTCTGTATTTCGGTTGGGATTTGTTGTTCGAAACCGGTGAGTTCCAGCTGCTGATCTTCTCGACGGTGTTGATCGGATTGATACTGCTGGTACCGAACGGCCTGTTGAGCGTGCGCTTCGGCAAGGCCCGCAATGAGTCGGCGGGCAATGAGTCGGCGGGCAATGACTGAGCTCCTCCAAATTATCGATTTGACCAAGCGGTTCGGCGGCCTAACGGCGGTGCATGGCGTGACGTTCTCGGTCCAGGAGCACGAGATCCTGTCGGTGATCGGACCGAACGGCGCGGGCAAGTCAACGCTGTTCAAGCTCATCGCCTCGTTTCTGCGAACCAGCGGCGGAGAGGTACGATTCCGGGGCGAGCGCATATCGAACCTTGCGCCGCATATCACGGCGCGAAAGGGTGTCGTGCGAACCTTCCAGGAAACCAACATCTTCAAGGGCATGACGGTTCGCGACAACGTCATCATCGCCCACCACTTGCGCTCGAACGCCAATCTGTTCGGATTTTTCATCGGATCACCCGCCGCATTGCGCGACGAGCGGGAGTTCGGCCGCTCCGCCGACCAGATTCTTGAGTTTCTCGGCCTCGGCGAGATCAAGAACGAGGTCGCCAGCAATTTGCCGCAGGGGCACCTGCGGGCCCTGGGCATCGCGATTGGCCTATCGACCGACCCCACCGTATTGCTGCTCGACGAGCCGTTCGCCGGCATGAACCACGACGAGACCATGCGCGCCGTCGAGATGGTTCGCGCGGTCCGCGATCGCGGGGTTACCTTGCTGCTGGTGGAGCACGACATGTCCGCCGTCATGAACATCTCGGATCGGATCGTGGTGTTGAACTTCGGAGAGAAGATCGCCGAGGGCACCCCGGTGGAAATTCAGCAAAACGAGAAAGTCATCGAGGCCTATCTGGGCAGCGAAGACGAATCGATCGGACTCTGAGCCATGCACCAGTTGCTGAAATTTTCCAACGTCGAGCTCTATTACGACCACGTCTATGCCCTAAAAGGCGTGTCGATCGAGCTCAACGAGGGCGAGACCGTGGCGCTCATCGGCGCGAACGGCGCCGGAAAGTCGTCGATCTTGCGCGCCATCACCGGATTGCAGAGTATCCGCCAGGGCGAGATATTCTTCGACGGAAAACGCATCGACCGGGGTTACGGCGCCGATGCCATTGTCAAGATGGGCGTCGTCATGGTGCCGGAAGGCCGGCGGGTGTTCCCCTATATGTCGGTCAAGGACAACCTCCTAATGGGTGCTTTCACCCGGACCGACAAGGCCGCGATCAATGATTCTCTGGAGATGGTCCTCGGCCGGTTTCCCAGGTTGAAAGAGCGTTACGCCCAGGCCGCGGGCACAATGAGTGGTGGCGAGCAACAGATGCTCGTGATCGGCCGGGCGCTGATGGCCAAACCACGGCTGCTCCTTCTGGACGAGCCCTCGCTGGGAATCGCGCCGAAATTGGTTCAGGACATCGCCCGGTCCATCGTCGCCATCAACCGGGATGAAAAGGTGAGCGTCCTGCTGGTCGAACAGAATTCGCGCATGGCCTTGCGGATTTCCCACCGCGCTTATGCCCTCGCCACGGGCTCGGTGGCGCTGAGCGGCGAGTCGGCAGCGCTGCTGGAGGACGAGCGGGTCAAGTCGCTCTATCTAGGCGGTGAATTGTAGAAAAGGGCTATGCAGCAGATGCGCCTCCACGTGATCAATCCGAACTCGACCCGGTCCATGACCGACAAGATCGGCGCCTGCGCGCGCTCCGTCGCCAGCCCGGGCACCGAGATCGTCGCCACCAACCCGGCATCGGGCCCCGCCAGCATCGAGGGGCAGTACGACGAAGCGATGTCCCTCGCGGGACTGCTGGAGGAAGTCAGGAAAGGGGAACAGGCGGGTGCGGACGGTTTCGTCGTCGCATGTTTCGATGACGTGGGGCTTGGTGCATGCCGTGAGATCGCCACCGGACCGGTGCTCGGAATCTGTGAAGCGGCGATGCACGCCGCCAGCATGATCGCCACCGGGTTCTCCGTGGTCACGACGCTGGACCGATCGGTGCCGTTGATCGAGGATTTGGCATTGCGCTATGGCATGGAGAGGCGTTGCCGGCGGGTGCGCGCCGCGGACATTCCGGTCTTGGCGCTCGAGGAACCGGGAAGCAACGCCCGCCAGAAGTTACTGGACGAGGTCACCCGCGCGGTTCGCGAAGATCGTTGCGAAGCGGTAATTCTAGGCTGCGCCGGCATGGCCGACTTGACCGCTTGGCTGACCGAGGAAACCGGAGTGCCGGTAATCGATGGTGTTGCCGTGGCGGTCCGGATGGTCGAGGCACTGGTTGGCGCGGGCCTATCCACCAGCAAGGTCGGAGCCTACGCCCGGCCGTTGGCGAAATAATCGGCGGGAAACGTGAGCCCAGGCATGGAACAGGATTATCCTCGAGATTTGATTGGCTACGGTCCGACGCCGCCCCAAGCCGGTTGGCCCAACGGCGCACGATTGGCGGTTCAATTCGTCCTCAACTACGAGGAGGGCGGCGAGAACTGTATTCTGCACGGCGATTCGGCCTCCGAGGCGTTTCTATCGGAGATCGTCGGCGCGCACCCCTGGCAGGGTGAACGCCACATGAATATGGAGTCCCTCTACGAGTACGGCAGCCGGGTCGGTGTTTGGCGGCTCCTGGAGCTATTTCAGCGCAAGGAGATTCCACTGACCCTGTTCGCGGTGGCGATGGCGATCGAGCGCAATCCCGCCGTCGCCGAGGCCGCGATGAAGGCCCGTCACGAGATCTGCAGCCATGGTTATCGCTGGATCGACTACCGCAACGTGCCGGAAGACGTCGAGCGGGAGCATCTGGCCAAGGCCATCGAGATCCTGACCCGGATCTCCGGTACGCGGCCCTTGGGTTGGTATACCGGCCGCACCGGTGCCAACACGCGCCGCCTGGTGGCGGAGGAAGGCGGATTCCTATACGACGCCGATGACTACAACGACGACCTGCCGTTTTGGGTGACGGTCGAAGGCGGGCCGCATCTGGTGGTTCCCTATACCTTGGACGCCAACGACATGCGCTTTGCCACGCCACAGGGTTTTAACGCCGGCGATCAGTTTCTCAACTACCTCCGCGACAGCTTCGACACGCTCTATGCCGAAGGCGGGACGACGCCCCGGATGATGTCCATCGGATTGCATTGCCGCTTGGCGGGCCGGCCCGGGCGCATCAAGGCGCTGGAGCGGTTCATGGATCATGCCCTGTCCCACGACGATGTCTGGTTCTGCCGCAGGGTCGACATCGCGCGGCACTGGCGGGCCCGGTTTCCCGCGCCGGCTTGAACGTTGGAACAGGACATCATGACGACGACCCTCGCCCTTGGCGCCGAAATCATGTCGCGGATCGACGATCTGGCGGCCGTGAGCGAATCGCCGGACGGCCTGTCACGGCAGTACCTGACCCCGGAACACCGCCGGGCCAACGATCTGGTCGGCCGGTGGATGGGTGACGCCGGCATGACCGTGCGGCAAGACGCCGTCGGAAATATTGTCGGCCGTTACGAGGGGGCTTCGCAAGGGCTTCCCGCCGTCATCATCGGATCGCATCTCGATACGGTCGTCATGGCGGGAAAGTTCGACGGCATGTTGGGCGTGGTTACGGGCATCGCCTGCGTCGGGGAGTTAAACCGCCAAGCCCGCCGCCTGCCCTTCGCGGTCGAGGTCGTCGGATTCGCCGACGAGGAGGGCGCCCGGTTCCAGTCCACCTATCTGGGCAGCCGCGCAATGGCCGGACGTTTCGAGCCCGAGTTGCTGGCGCGCCGAGGCACGGACGGGGTCAGTCTGGCCGAGGCGATGACCGCCTTCGGGCTGGATCCAGCCCGGATCGGCGACGCCGCCCGCCGGGCCGAAGACGTTCTCGCCTATCTGGAACTGCACATCGAACAGGGGCCGGTCCTGGAAAGCCAGGACTTGCCGGTTGGCGTGGTCACCGCCATTTCCGGCGCGACGCGTCTTGTGGTCGAGCTTACCGGCGAGGCCGGTCACGCCGGAACCGTGCCCATGAGCCTGCGCCGCGATGCCCTGGCGGCCGCGGCCGAATGTGTGCTCGCCGTCGAACGGGTGTGCTCGGAAACTCCGAACCTGGTCGGGACCGTCGGCTGGATCGACGCCAATCCCGGCGCGACCAACGTCGTCCCCGGCGCCGTGTGTTTTGCCGTCGACCTGCGCGCCGCCGAGGATTCTCGCCGCACATTGGCATTGGGCGAGATCGTGGCCTTGTTCGAAAGCGCCGCCACGCGCCGCGGTATCGCCATCGACATCGACAAGGTGCACGAGGCCGCGAGCGTACCCTGCGACGCCAAGCTTTCCGACATCATTGCCGGCGCCATCGAGCGCAACGGTTGGCGCGCCCACCGCTTGCCGAGCGGCGCCGGCCACGACGCCGCCGCCATGGCCGATCTGGCCCCGGTTGGCATGATTTTCGTTCGCTGCGAAGGCGGCGTCAGCCACAATCCGGCCGAGAGCATTACCGCGGCCGATGCCGAAGCGGGAGCGCGGGTATTAATTCAGGTATTGAACGATTTTGGGGAAAATTCATAGCCGTGGCGCCGAACCCCGAAGAGCGGAACCTCGAGGCGATCGTCGCCGGGCATTTCAACGAGGAAATCGAATTTCTCGCTGAGCTCGTGCGAACGCCGTCCGACAACCCGCCGGGGGATTGCGGCGCCCATGGCGCGCGCGCGGCCCAGCTTCTCGAATCGCTCGGCTTCGAGGTCGAGCGCCACCCGGTTCCGGCGGATCTATGCCACGCCAACGGCATGATCGGCGCCACCAACCTCATCGTTCGCCATCGCTTCGACAGGGACGGACCGGTGATCGCGCTGAACGCCCACGGCGACGTGGTCGCGCCCGGCGACGGTTGGACCACCGACCCTTACGGCGCCGAGATCAAGGACGGCTGGATGTATGGCCGTGGCGTCGCCGTTTCGAAGTCCGATTTCGCCACCTATGCCTTCGCGCTTTTGGCCTTGCGGGAATCGAACCTACCGCTGGCCGGCGCCGTCGAACTTCATTTCACCTACGACGAAGAGGTCGGTGGCGGCATCGGCCCGAAGTGGATCTTGGACAATGGACTGTCGAATCCCGATCTGGTGATTTCCGCTGGCTTTTCCTATTCGGTGGTCACGGCGCACAGCGGTTGCCTGCACCTCGAGGTGGAGGTACGGGGCAAATCGGCCCACGCGGCTCGTCCGGATACCGGCTGCGATGCGCTGGCCGCCGCGACCGAGGCCCTGGGCGCCATCTATGGCCTGAGGGACAGCCTCGCGGAGATTCACTCCGGTATCGACGGCATCGACAGCCCGGGCATCACCGTCGGTCTGATCGCCGGCGGGGTCAACACCAACGTGGTGCCGGACAAAGTGACCTTTCGGCTCGACCGGCGGGTGATTCCGGAGGAGTCACCGGACGCCGCGGAAGCGGACCTACGAAGGCTGATCGAGGGGGCCATTGATAATTTCGATGGCATCACTGTATCCATACAAAGGATCATGCTGGCCGGGCCGCTCGCGCCCATACCCGGAGTCGAGCCGGCGATCGAAGCGCTGCGGCGCACGGCGAGCGAGGTTTTCGGCACGGAGATTGGCGTCAACGGGGTGCCGATTTATACCGATGCGCGGCTCTATATGGAGGCGGGAATCCCAACCGTCATATATGGTGCCGGTCCCCGCAGCCTGTTGGAGGCCAACGGCCACCGCGCCGACGAGCGTTTGTGGCTCGATGATTTGAAAAAGGCTACGACTGTCGTCGCCATGACGCTGGCCGAGTTGATGACGGAGAGATCGGAAACCACTAAATGACCCAGAACCGCCCAGAGCTCTACCAAGACCTCGACCCCAGCCCCCGACTGTTGATGGGGCCGGGGCCGGTCGACGTCTACCCACGGGTGCTGCGCGCCCTGTCGACACCGATGCTGGGGCAGTTCGATCCGGAATTCACCGAATACATGAACCAAACCATGGCCCTCTACCGCCAGGTTTACCGCACGACCAATCATTGGACCTTGCTGGTGAACGGGACCGCGCGCGCCGGGATCGAGGCTTGCCTCGGGGCCCTCGTGTCACCGGGAGACAAGGTTCTGGTGCCCAAGTTCGGCCGCTTCGGCCATCTGCTCGCGGAAATCTGCCGGCGGGCCGGCGGCGAGATCGTGACCATCGAAACCGAATGGGGAACGGTATTCGAAACCGGCCACATCGCCGATGCCGTCCGCGAGCACAGGCCCAAGGTGGTCGCGCTGGTCCATGGCGACACCTCGACGACGACGGTACAGCCGTTGGAAGGCATCGGCGCGGTCTGCCGGGAACACGATGCGCTTTTGTATGTCGATGCAACGGCGACCTTGGGCGGCATGCCGGTCAACGTCGACGAATGGCAGCTCGATGCCGTTAGCGCCGGCCTGCAGAAATGCATGTCCGGGCCGCCGGGTTCCTCGCCGGTCACGATCGGCGAACGGGCGGCCGAGATCGTCGGGAAACGCAAGCACATCGAAGGCGGAATCCAGCCGGCCGGCTACGTCGCCGCCGGCGGGCCAATCATCAGTTCCAACTATCTGGACCTGGGCATGTTGATGGATTACTGGAGCCCGCAGCGTTTGAATCACCACACCGAATCAACGACCATGCTTTATGCGGCACGCGAGTGCGCGCGTATCGTTCTCGAGGAGGGATTGGACAACGGCTTTGCCCGCCATGGCTTGGCCAGCCGTGCCTTGCGCGGCGGGCTCGAGGCCATGGGACTCGGCTTTTTCGGCGACGCGGCGCACCGCATGACAAACGTCACCGGCGTATTCATTCCGGAAGCCTGTGGCGACGGCGAAGCGATTCGTTCCGAGTTGCTGCACGATTTCGGAATCGAGATCGGCACTTCCTTTGGCCCGCTGGCAGGCAAGATCTGGCGCATCGGGACCATGGGCCACGTCTGCCGCAAGGCCAACGTCCTGCGTTGCGTGAGCGCGCTCGATGTGGTGCTGCGCCGCAACGGTTTCGAGGCGCCGGCCGGCGTCGGCGTCGATGCCGTCGACCGCGCCTATGGCGATGCGGAATGAGCGGGCAAGACTCACCAGGGAACCGACCATGAGCGATAAAATCCATGCGACCCTTCTGGACCAACCCTTGAAGGTCATCAACGTCGGCCTCGACGGTTTTGCCGAGGAATTGGAACGCCAGGGCGTCGCGGTGGTGCGGCTGGACTGGCAGCCGCCGGCCGGGGGCGATCCAAAGCTAGCCGATCTGCTGTCGAAGCTCGGCGCGTGAACACGGAATCAAACCGAAGCATGGAAAAAATCGAACAAGCCAATCAGGAAGCCCTCCGCCGCATGCTGGCGGCCGATCCGGTGCTGGTCGATGTGATTCCCGCGGCCGAGGCGATCCCGGCGCTTCGGGAAAATACGATCCTCCACGCCGGCCCGCCGATCGCATGGGACCGGATGTGCGGCCCAATGCGCGGCGCCGTCGCCGGTATCGCCGTCTTCGAGGGTTGGGCATCCGATCTCGACCGCGCCGCGGAGATGGCGGCGTCCGGCGCGTTCGCGTTCCATCCAAACCACCACTTCGATGCGGTCGGCCCGATGACCGGCATGACCACGATCGGCCAGCCGGTGATGGTGGTCGAGAACCGGACCTTCGGGAACCGCGCGTACTGCGCACTCAACGAGGGTTTGGGCAAGGTCATGCGCTTCGGCGGCAACGACGCTGAGGTGTTGGCGCGCCTGGTCTGGTTGCGCGATGTCTTCGGCCCGGCGATGGGGGCCGCCCTGCGCGACCTTGGCGGCATCCCCTTGAAAAGCCTGGTCGCGCGTGGACTGACCATGGGCGACGAGATGCATCAGCGCAATGTCGCCTGCTCCGGCCTGACCCTGCGCGCACTCGCCCCGGCCCTGGCGCGAACCGTGACCGACAGCACGGCCTTGGCCGAGGCCCTGGCCTTCATCGGTGGCAACGATCAGTTCTTCCTCAACATCGTCATGGCGCTCGGCAAGGCGATCATGGATCCGGTGCGCGGCATCGAGGGATCCTCGGTGGTCACCGCCATGTCGCGCAACGGCACCGATTTCGGCATCCGGGTGAGCGGTACCGGCGACACCTGGTTCACGGCCCCGGTGGAGATGCCCGAGGGGCTCTACTTCCCCGGCTTCACCGAGGCCGACGCGAATCCCGACATGGGAGATTCGACCATCGTCGAAACCATCGGCCTGGGCGGTTTCGCGATGGCGGCGGCGCCCGCCGTGGCCGGATTCGTCGGCGCCGGAGCGGCTTCGGACGCGGCCAGCTACACCCGCGCCATGGCCGAGATCACCC
>CAXMQD010000684.1:0-5131 GCA_964194965.1 uncultured Acidimicrobiia bacterium
CCACCGCGACTTCGATCTGCCGATCGCCAATATCCTGCACACCTCCTGCCCGCACCACTACCGCTTCGGCCAGGACGGCGAGACCGAGGAGGACTTCGCGACCCGCTGCGCCGCCGAGCTCGAGCAGATGATCCTCGACGAAGGGCCGGACACCGTCGCCGCCTTTATCGGCGAGCCGGTGATGGGCGCCGGCGGCGTGCTGGTGCCGCCCAAGACCTATTGGCAGAAGATCCAGGCGGTATTGAAGAAATACGACGTGCTGCTGGTCGCCGACGAAGTGATTTGCGGTTTCGGCCGGACCGGCAACCTCTGGGGCAGCCAGACCTTCGGCATCGAGCCGGATATCATGTCGATGGCCAAGGCGCTGAGTTCCTCCTACCTGCCGATATCGGCGGTGCTGATCTCGGACCAGGTCTATCAAGTGCTCGCCGACAACAGCGCCAAGATCGGCACCTTCGGCCACGGCTATACCTACAGCGGCCACCCGGTTGCGGCCGCGGTCGCGCTCGAGACCCTCAAGATCTACGAGGAACGCGACATTGTCGGCCACGTGCAGCGGGTCGGCCCGCGCCTGCAAGAAGGCTTGCGCCGCTACGCCGACCATCCGCTGGTCGGCGAGGTGCGCGGGGTCGGGTTGATCGCCGGTGTCGAGTTGGTCGCCGATCCCGCCAGCAAGGCAAGCTTCGATCCAGCGGGCAAGGTCGGCGGCTACTTCGCCGAGCGCGCCCAGGCCCACGGCTTGATCATCCGAAACCTGATGGACACGATCGGGATCTGCCCGCCGCTGATCATCACCGAGGAGCAGATCGATACGCTGCTCGAGCGATTCGGCAAGGCCATGGACGACACCACGGCCTGGGTCGAGCAGGAAGGATTCGCCAAGGTCGCCTGAGCCGGCCGCGGGGGCGGCGGGCCGGGCCTCGCGGATCAAGCTAAAGGGTGACCATGGCGGGCTTGAAAAGGGATTCGGTCACGCATCTCATTCGCGGGCCATTCTGAACGGTTCCGACTCATGAACTACGAACGCTATTTCGCCGAGGCTGTCTCCGGTCTGAAAACCGAGGGCCGCTATCGCATCTTCGCCGATCTGGAGCGTCGCGCCGGTGACTTTCCCCAAGCCAATCGGCACGTCTCCGACCGGGTCGACCGGGTCACGGTGTGGTGCAGCAACGACTACCTGGGCATGGGCCAGAACCCCAAGGTGATCGCCGCCATGCACGCCGCGCTCGACGATAGCGGCGCCGGCGCCGGGGGCACCCGCAACATCTCGGGCACCAACCACCACCACGTGCTGCTGGAACGCGAGCTGGCCGAACTGCACGGCAAGGAATCGGCGCTGCTGTTCACGTCGGGTTATGTCTCGAACATGGCCTCGTTGGCCACACTCGCGGCCAAGCTGCCCGGCTGCGTGGTGCTGTCCGACGAGATGAATCACGCCTCGATGATCGAGGGCATCCGCCACAGCCGGGCCGACAAGCAAATCTTCAAGCACAATGACGCCGGGGACCTGGACCGCCGGTTGGCCGAGATCGCGCCAGATCGGGCCAAGATCGTGGCCTTCGAATCGGTCTATTCCATGGACGGCGATATCGCGCCCTTGGCCGAGCTCTGCGACGTCGCCGACAAACACGGCGCCATGACCTATCTGGACGAGGTCCACGCGGTCGGGCTCTATGGCGCCCACGGCGGTGGCATCTCCGAACGCGACGGCGTGGCCCAACGCCTGACCGTGATCGAAGGCACGCTCGCCAAAGCGTACGGCGTGCTGGGCGGCTACATCGCGGCCTCGGCCGCGCTCACCGATTTCGTGCGCAGCTTCGCGTCCGGGTTCATCTTTACGACCGCGCTGCCGCCGGCCATCGCGGCGGGCGCGCTGGCCAGTGTCCGCCACCTCAGGGCGAGCAATGCCGAGCGCGAACGCCACCAGGAACGCGCCGAGACCTGCCGAAAGCGGCTCATGGAGGCGGACCTGCCGGTCATGCCGTCGGAAAGTCACATCGTACCGGTCCTGGTCGGCGATCCGGTGCTGTGCCGGCAGGTGACCGACATCCTGCTCGACCGCTACGGCATCTACATTCAGCCGATCAACTACCCAACCGTGGCGCGCGGCACCGAGCGCCTGCGCATCACGCCCTCGCCGGTCCACAGCGATGCGGACCTGGACCACCTGGTCCAGGCCCTGAGCGAGATCTGGGCCGAGCTCAAGCTGTCCGACGCGGCCTGATTAGTAAGCGCCGACCCGGCGCCGATTCGACCCCGCCACCAGGGCAATTCCGGAACTCTTTGGAAATATTCAGGTATTCCGAAGTTAGTCGCGAGCCGGCGAAGCCTGCCTTCTTGCCCATTCGCGACGGCAATTTTCTTCCCCGCGACAGACCGGGTGCGAGTTTGGGACTCCCATTCCGGCCACCGATGACGTAGCATCGCCGACATGGAAGGTGGCCGAACCAACAAGGCCAACACCAACAGCGGTTTCACAGGGTAGGCGGTTTTATGCCAGATTCGGCGGATGTCCTCGTCCGGTTCGAGTCCGTCCAAAAGAGCTACGATGGCGAGATTCTGGTCGTCAAAGACCTGAATCTCGATGTCGCTCGGGGCGAATTTCTGACCATGCTCGGCCCCTCTGGTTCGGGTAAGACCACGGTGCTCATGATGCTGGCCGGCTTCGAGCCCGCCACGCACGGCGAGATCTACCTCGACGGCCAACCGATCAACAACGTGCCGCCGCACAAGCGCGGCATCGGCATGGTGTTCCAGAACTATGCCCTGTTCCCCCACATGACCGTGTTCGAGAACCTGGCCTTCCCGCTCCAGGTGCGGCACATGGAAAAGGCGGATATCGAAACCAAGGTGCAGCGGGCGCTCGACATGGTGCGCCTGGGGGCCTTTGGCAATCGCCGGCCGGGGCAGCTTTCGGGCGGCCAGCAGCAGCGCGTCGCCGTGGCCCGCGCGCTGGTGTTCGAGCCAACCCTGGTACTGATGGACGAGCCCTTGGGCGCGCTGGACAAAAACCTGCGTGAGGAAATGCAATACGAGATCAAGCACATCCACGAAAGCCTGGGTGTGACCATGGTCTACGTGACCCACGACCAGTCCGAGGCGCTGACCATGTCGAACCGGATCGCGGTTTTCGAAGACGGCATCATTCAGCAATTGGCCTCTCCGGACGAACTCTACGAGCGCCCGCAAAATGCCTTCGTGGCCGGATTCATCGGCGAGAACAACCGCTTCATGGGAAAGGTCCTCAGCCTCAACGGCACCACCTGCGAGGTCGAGGTCGAAGGTGGCCAGACCGTGCGCGCCCTGAGCGTCAACGTGGCCGGCGAGGGCCAACCGACCACGCTGTCGCTGCGGCCGGAGCGGGTCGTGGTCAACCCGGCCGAGGGCCAGTTCGTCAACACCGTGGAGGCCCGGGTCGAGGAGCTGATCTACTTGGGCGACCACATCCGGGTGCGCGCGAACGTCTGCGGCAACAATGATTTCGTCATCAAAGTCCCGAACGCCTCGGGACACGCCGCGCTCGACCCCGGCGCGACCATGAACGTCGGCTGGAGCGCCGAGGATTGCCGCGCGCTCGACGCCTAGAACGGCGCCGTCATGTCCGCCGGCGCGCCGAATAACGAATAGTTAGCGGGATTTTTGATCCGTTGAACGAAACAGAGACGTAAACAAAGAAAATCGGAGGAAACGAAGCAATGAATCACACATTCAAATTGACGACCGTCGCGCTGACCTCTGCGCTCGCGCTGGGACTCGTGGCGGCCTCGGCGCAGGCCGAATCCATCACCGCCGTGTCGTGGGGCGGCGCCTACACCAAGAGCCAGATCAAGGCCTATCACGAGCCCTTCACGGCCATGACCGGCATCACCGTCCAGTCCGAGGACTACAACGGCGGCCTGGCCGAGGTGAAGGCCCAGGTCGAGGCCGGCAATGTCATCTGGGACCTGGTCGACGTCGAGCTTTCCGACCTGGTCCGCGGCTGCGACGAAGGCTTGCTGGAGACCATCGATCTCTCGATCCTGCCGCCGGCGCCGGACGGGACCCCGGCGGCGCAGGACTTTTTGGACGGGACGCTCTATGAATGCGGCGTCGCGACCATCGTTTGGTCGACGGTCTACGCCTATGATAGAACCAAGTTCCCCGGCGCGAAACCCACGACCCTCAACGATTTCTTCGATACCAAGAAGTTCCCCGGCAAGCGCGGCTTGCGCAAGGGTCCGAAGCCGAACCTGGAGTTCGCGCTGATGGCCGACGGCGTGCCCGCCGATCATGTTTACGAGGTTCTTGGGTCCGATGCGGGCGTCGACCGCGCCTTCGCCAAGCTCGACAGCATCAAGAATGACGTATTGTGGTGGGAGTCCGGCGCCCAGCCGCCACAGATGCTCGCCGACGGCGAGGTAGTCATGACCGTCGCCTATAACGGCCGACTCTTCAACGCCATCGCGACCGAGAACAAGCCGTTCGAGATCGTCTGGGACGGCCAGGTCTGGGATCTCGACCTCTGGGTCATCCCGAAGGGCGCGCCGAACAAGGAAGCGGCACTGAAGTTTATCGCCTTCTCGACCGATACCCAGCGGCTCGCCGACCAGGCGTCGTGGATTTCCTACGGCCCGGCGCGCAAGTCTTCGGTGGCTTTGATTGGCAATCACGCCGAGGCCGGCTTCGACATGGTTCCGCACATGCCGACATCGCCGGAAAACTTCAAGACCGCGCTGCAGAACGACTTCGAGTTCTGGGCCGACCATCAGGACGAGCTGAACGAGCGCTTCACCGCTTGGCTCGCCAAATAAGCTGACCTCGATCGGGGAGCGGCGCCTGGCGCCCCTCCCCGATTAGATTTCGAATCGGAACCTCCTCGGCCATGGCGCAGACGGCCACCATCGATACCGCGGCGGCAAGCAATCGGGTCGCCGATTCCGCCAACCTGAAGGCGCGGCTGCGGCGCGCGACCGCGCGCTCCCGTCGCAACGCCTTCCTGTTGACCGCGCCCCTGCTGCTCGTGCTGTCGGTCACCTTCATCATACCGATCCTGGACATGCTGTTCCGCAGCATCGACGATCCCATCGTCGGCCGGGCGCTGACCCGGACCCCCGAGGCTCTAGCGGACTGGAATGCGGCCGACGGCTTGCCG
>CAXMQD010000685.1:0-5150 GCA_964194965.1 uncultured Acidimicrobiia bacterium
AAGCAGGTCGATACCATCTTCGCCCGCGTGTTCGGCGACGGCTGAGCCGACGAAAAAGGCCCGCCGGATCGCGCGGGGTTTCCTGTTACTGGGTTGGTGCCGCCAACCCCCTACTCGCTCATGATCTGTTCTTTGGCGACGGCGACCAGTTCGTCCATTTTCTTGCGCAGGCGGTGCTCGCTCAGGTCAATATTCTTGGGTTGGGTATCGCCCTGGATCTTGCGGATCAGGTCGGCATCGCCGGGCTCTTCGAAGTCGGCCGAAACCACTTCCTTGGCGTAGGCCTCGGCGTCGGCGCCCGACAGCCCCAGCATCTCCGCGACCCAGAGCCCGAGCAGCTTGTTGCGCCGGACTTCAACCTTGAACTGAAGCTCCTGGTCGTGTTTGTACTTGTCCTCGAAAGCTTTCTCGCGATCATTGAAAGTCGTCATCTGACAGACACTCCCTGGGTAAAATACATTGCCGTTCACGCCTCGAGGTGGTTCAAATAACCACTAGGCAGCGAAGGCGTCAGTCTAGCCTTACCAGACAGATAGGAAAACCGGCGGCGCGCCGCAAGCACCTCGAAAAATGACATGTGCACCCTCGTCATCCTGCGCCGCCCCGGCCATCCCTGGCCGCTGATCCTGGCGGCCAACCGCGACGAAATGACCGACCGCCCCTGGCTGGCCCCCGGCCGCCACTGGCCGGACCGGCCCGAGGTCGTGGCCGGCAAGGACGAGACCGCCGGCGGCTCCTGGCTGGGACTCAACGACCATGGCGTGGTTGCGGGGGTGCTCAACCGGGTCGATTCGCTGGGCCCCGAACCCGGCAAGCGCAGCCGCGGCGAGTTGGTGCTCGAGGCCCTCGACCATGCCGACGCCGCCACCGCGGCCAACAACCTCGCACGGCTCGACCCCGCGGCCTACCGCAGCTTCAACCTGGTCATAGCCGACAACCGCGACGCCTTTTGGCTGCGCAATTCGGGGCCGGGGGCGGAGGGGGCGCCGGCGGGCGGCCGCAACCTGCCACGGATCGAGGCCTTCGAAATTCCGGCCGGCACTTCCATGGTCACGGCCCATAACCGCAACGACCCGGCCTCCAGCCGGATCCAGGCCTATCTGCCGCAATTCGAGGCGGCTGGACCGCCCGACCCCAAGGCCGGCGACTGGGAATCTTGGGCCGGGCTTATGAAGGCCCGGACTCCGCACGGCTCCGAAGACCCCTACGCCGCCATGACCATCGTCACCTCGCGGGGCTTCGGCACGGTGTCGAGTTCGCTGATCGCGCTGCCCGGGCCGCCCAGGACCCTGCGCGAACGCCCCAACCGCCCGGTCTGGCAATTCGCCCCCGGCCGCCCCGACCAGGCGTCGTACGAGAACGTGGAGATTTAGCGGCGCGGGGTATTTCCCGCACTCCAATAGGTTCGAAATCAGCGACCGCTTCGGCCAGGAACGATGCGGCGGCGGCGTCACGCCGGAATGCGCGGATGGGCGCGATTCAAAATAGAAATATTTTCTTTCTCATTCTTGAAACATGGAAATATTTTTATAACCTATTAATAAAACATCATTAAATCAAGGTACGGATTTTGTTATTATTCCTAAATTCCCGCAGATACAGAGAATTCCAGTCCAGCGAGATTGTATTGCGGCGGCCAAACTGCTATATCATCAGAGGTGAAATTCAGGGGCCAGCGGACCCGGGCCGAGGTGGCTCTGGGGTCCCGCCTCAAAGGTGAGCGGCATGCGGCGCAGGCGGATTTACGAAGGCAAGGGCAAGGTCCTGTTCGAGGGCCCACAACCGGGTACGCTGGTTCAGTACTTCAAGGACGACACCACGGCCTTCAACAACAAGAAGAAGGGCGTGATCACCGGCAAGGGGGTGCTCAACAATCGGATCTCCGAGTACCTGATGCTGCGCCTGGCGGATATCGGCATCCCGACCCATTTCGTGCGCCGCCTCAACATGCGCGAGCAGCTGGTGCGCGAGGTCGAGATCATCCCGGTCGAGGTGATGGTGCGCAACGTCGCCGCCGGCTCGATCGTCGAGCGCCTGGGCCTTGAGGAAGGCGCCAACCTGCCGCGGCCGATCGTCGAGTACGATCTCGCCAACGACGAACTCGGCGACCCCATGGTTACCGAGGAGCACATCACCGCCTTCAACTGGGCCGGCACCCAGGACCTCGACGACATGGTCCAGCTTGCGCTCCGGGTCAACGATTTCCTGTCCGGTCTGTTCTTCGGCGTCGGGCTCAAGCTGGTCGATTTCAAGCTGGAATTCGGCCGGCTCTGGGATGACGAGGAAATGCGCATCGTGGTCGCCGACGAGATCAGCCCGGACTCCTGCCGGATCTGGGATCTCAAGACCAACGAGTGCCTGGACAAGGACCGCTTCCGGCGCGACATGGGCCGGGTCGAGGAGGCCTATCAGGAGGTTGCCCGCCGCCTCGGCGTGCTGCCCGAGGCCGCCGCGGTCGACATCAAGGGACCCACGCTGGTGCAATAGGAATCGCGCGGTCGAACATCGCCCGCGCGTCGAGTTTTCCACGGCGCGTCTTGTCAGGCCCGTGTCGCGCCGGTACATTCGCGCTCCCGCCGAATCCGGCGTCCTCGATTCGGGACTCGCGCCTAGTGAAAGCCCGCATTCACGTGACCCTCAAGCCGAGGATTCTCGACCCGCAAGGCAAGGCCATTCAGCACGCCCTCGGCGCGCTCGGCTTCGGTGCCGTCGACAAGGTCCGGCAGGGCAAGGTGATCGATCTGGAGCTCGCCGAGACCGATCCAGAGGCCGCGCGCGCGAACCTTACGGAGATGTGCGAGAAGCTGCTCGCCAATACCGTGATCGAGAACTACGCAATCGAACTCGACGCCGGGCCGGAGCGGTCCACCGCCCCGTGAACCAGGCCGCCAAAATGCCAAGGGCCGGGCCGCGATGAAAGCCGCCGTGGTCGTGTTTCCGGGATCGAACTGCGACCGCGACGTTCAGGTCGCGCTCACCCGGTCCATGGGGGCCGCCTCCGATACCAAGGCGCCCAGCAACGGCGCGCCGATCATGGTCTGGCACAAGGACGCGGATTTCGACAAGGTCGACCTGATCGTCCTGCCCGGCGGCTTCTCCTACGGCGACTACCTGCGTTGCGGCGCCATGGCGGCACATTCGCCGGCCATGCGCGAGGTGGTTCGCCGCGCCAAGGCCGGCGTGCCGGTGCTCGGCATCTGCAATGGCTTTCAGATGCTGACCGAGACCGGGTTGCTGCCCGGGGCGCTGCTCCGGAACGCGCGGCTCAAGTTCGTCTGCCGCGACGTCCATATCCGGGTCGAGACCAGCCAGACCCTGTTCACCAGCCGCTACCAGGCCGGCGCGGCACTGCGCGTGCCGATCGCCCATCACGACGGCAACTACACGGCCGGCGCGGACCAGCTCGAACGGATGGAGGCGCGCGGTCAGATCGCGTTCCGCTACTGCGAGGCGGACGGCGCCGTCACCGAGGCCGCCAATCCCAACGGCGCGACTCGCAACGTCGCCGGCGTATACAACGAGGCCAAGACCGTGCTGGGCATGATGCCCCACCCCGAGCGCCTGGCCGATCCGGCCTTGGGCGGGATCGACGGCCGTCCCCTGTTCGACGGGTTGGTCGAGGCGTTATCGTGAGCGAGACGGCCCGGCCCAACCTGGAACGGAGCGGCGAGGTCACGCCGGAGATCGTCGCCGAACACGGCCTCAGCGAGGACGAATACGGCCAGGTGATCGAGATTCTGGGCCGCGAGCCCAACCTGCTCGAGCTCGGTATCTTCTCGGTCATGTGGTCCGAGCACTGCTCCTACAAGTCCTCCAAGGTCTGGCTCAAGACCCTGCCGACGAAGGCGCCCCACGTGATCCACGGGCCCGGCGAGAACGCCGGCGTCATCGATATCGGCGAGGGCCTGGCCGCGATCTTCAAGATGGAGAGCCACAACCACCCGAGCTTCATCGAGCCCTATCAGGGTGCGGCGACCGGCGTCGGCGGCATCTTGCGCGACGTTTTCACCATGGGCGCGCGCCCGGTCGCCAATCTCAATTCGCTGCGCTTCGGCGACCCGGACCACCCCAAGACCCGGCACCTGGTCTCCGGCGTGGTCGCCGGCGTCGGCGGTTACGGCAACTGCGTCGGGGTGCCGACGGTCGGCGGCGAGGTCGATTTCGACCCCGGCTACAACGGCAACATCCTGGTCAACGCCATGACCGTCGGCATCGCGCCCAAGGACCGCATCTTCACCTCGGAAGCGAGCGGCATCGGGAAACCGATCGTCTACGTCGGCTCCAAGACCGGGCGCGACGGCATCCACGGCGCGACCATGGCCTCGGCCGAGTTCGACGACGAATCCGCCGAGAAACGCCCGACCGTGCAGGTCGGCGACCCGTTCACCGAAAAGCTGTTGATCGAGGCCTGCCTGGAATTGATGGCGACCGACGCCATCGTCGCGATCCAGGACCTGGGCGCCGCCGGGCTGACTTGCTCGTCCTTCGAGATGGCCTCCAAGGGCGGGCTCGGCGTCGAGCTCGACCTCGAGACCGTGCCGTGCCGCGAGGACGGCATGACGCCCTACGAGATGATGCTGTCCGAGAGCCAGGAACGCATGCTGATGGTGATCGAGCCCGCCAAGGAGGGCTTGGCCCGCGCGGTGTTCGAGAAGTGGGACTTGGATTTCGCCGTGATCGGCCGCCTGACCGACAGCGGGCGCATGGTGCTCAAGCTGAACGGCGCGGTGGTCGGCGACCTGCCGATCGACCCCCTGGCCGAGGCCTCGCCCGAATACCAGCGGCCCTGGACGCCGGCGCCGCGACCGGACGATCTTGCACCCGAAAACGTCCCGGCGCCCGAGGATACCGGCCGGGCGCTGCTCGGTCTGATCGGCTCGCCGGACCTCTGCTCGCGGCGCTGGGTCTGGGAGCAGTACGACCACATGGTCATGGCCGATACCGTCGGCCGGCCCGGCGGCGACGCGGCGCTGGTACGCATCCACGACAGCGAGCGCGCACTCGCCATGACCGCCGACTGCACGCCGCGCTACTGTCAGGCCGATCCCGAGGCCGGCGGCGCCCAGGCGGTCGCCGAGGCCTGGCGCAACCTGACCGCGGTCGGCGCCCAACCGCTGGCGGTCACCGACAACCTCAACTTCGGCAACCCG
>CAXMQD010000686.1:0-3397 GCA_964194965.1 uncultured Acidimicrobiia bacterium
TCGAGTTCTGCCTGGGCACCAATCCAATCCAGGCCGCCAGATCACGGCCTGATTTGAAGGCATGAGGATCGGGGACAGAGGCAACCAATGCGGTGGCAATCAGGGGGCCGACGCCGGGAATGTCATCAAGGCGTTGACTGACTTCGCTTATTCGATGCCACGCGAGAATGCGGCGATCCGCATCGAGGATCTGATGCTTCACCATCTCAAGCTGATCGCGCAAGGCCAGAAGGCAGTCACGCGCGGCTGACGGCACCCGGTCATCATCGCCATCCTCGATGACCTTCAGCAACCGTTCCAGCCCATTGCGGCCAACGCCAGCGACAATACCGAGTTCGGCCAGATGGGCACGCAGGGCATTGATCAGCGTGGTGCGCTGACGGACGAACAGGTGGCGGGTCCGATGCAGCATCAGGACTGATTGTTGATCTGCTGTCTTGATCTCGACAAACCGCATGGTCGGCCGCGTCACCGCCTCGCAGATCGCCTCCGCATCCGCCATGTCGTTCTTGTTCCGCTTCACGTATGGCTTCACGTATCGCGGCGGCATCAACCGCACCTGGTGCCCCAAGGCTTCGATCTCCCGACCCCAATGGTGCGAGGTGGCGCAAGCTTCCATGCCCACCAAGCAGAGCGGCTGTTTCTTGAAGAAGGGTAGTATCTGACCCCGCCTCAACTGGCGGCGGAAAACCACACCACCCTCCGCATCAACGCCATGGACCTGAAAAACGCTTTTCGCAAGATCGACACCAATCGTGATAACTTCAGTCATAGGACGGCTCCTATTTCCCTGTGGTTCATGAGAACCACCATTTTGGCACCTAGATGCCGGCGGGTGGGAGCCGTCCACTGCATCATAACCGGAAGTCAGGCTTCCTGGTTTCAGCAACCAGGTAATTCCCCTAAACTGCTACTTCTTCCGCATTCCAGCTAAGGGGCGCCCCGTGAGCAAAGAGGGTGTGGAACGCAAGCTGACCGCCATACTTGCAGCCGACGTGGTCGGTTATAGCCGCCTCATGGAGGCTGACGAGGCGGGCACGCTGGCTGCGCTCAAATCCCACCGCAAAGACCTGATAGACCCCGAGATCGCCGAGCACCACGGCCGCATTGTCAAGCTGATGGGCGACGGCGCACTGGTCGAATTCGCCAGCGTGGTCGACGCCGTGGCCTGCGCGGTGGCGATCCAGGACGGCATGGCCGCGCGCAGCGAGGACCTACCCGAGGACCGGCGCATCACGTTCCGAATCGGCGTGCACCTGGGCGACGTCATGGTCGAGGACGACGACCTCTACGGCGATGGGGTCAACGTGGCGGCACGCCTGGAGGGCCTGGCCGCGCCCGGCGGCATCTGCATCTCCCAGCAGGCTTTGGATCAGGTCGAGACCAAGCTGGGACTCGCCTATGAGGACCTGGGCGAGCAGCGGCTCAAGAACATCGCCCGTCCGATTCGGGCGTTCCGTGTGCTGACCGAGCCGGGGGCCAAAGTACCGGCGAGAAAGCGAATACTAGCCAGACGTTGGTCGGCCGGTATTGCCGTCATGGCCATTATCGTTGCTGCAGTCGGAGCGATCGCCTGGTGGCAGCCGTGGATCAGCGAAACCGATTGGGTGCTCGAAGAGCGACCTACGGATTTGCCGGCCATCGCAGTGCTACCGTTCGACAACATGAGCGGCGATCCGGATCAGGAATATTTCAGTGACGGCCTGACCGAAGATCTAATTATTGATCTGTCGCGTATCTCGGGCTTGTTCGTAATCGCCCGCAATTCGGTTTTCACCTATAAAGGGACCCCCGTAAACGTGCAGCAGGTGGGTCGCGATCTAGGTGTGAAATATGTTCTTGAAGGAAGCGTCCGTAAGGTCGGCAGCCGTGTGCGGATAAATTCGCAGCTGGTTGATGCCCAGACCGGCCGTCACATATGGGCGGACCGCTACGACCGCGAGATAACCGACGTATTCGCCCTGCAGGACGAGGTGGTGCAGAAGATCGTCGCGGCCCTGGCGATAGAGCTAACGGTGGGGGAAGAGGAGCGGCTCGGCCAAGCGGCCAAGGTCAATGCCGAGGCCTACGACATGCTGCTGCAAGGGATCGAGCAGGTGCGGCGTTACACACGGGAATCCAACTTGGAGGCGCGCGCACACTTCGAGAAGGCCATCGCATTCGACCCAACTTATGCCCGCGCCCATGCCAACCTGGCCTTTACCTATGCGATGGATGCATTCTACGGATGGGTGGACGCGCCGGATCTGGCCATCGCACGAGCCCTGGAAATTGCCGACGATGCGTTGGAACTGGACGCCTCCGTTCGCCAGATTCACATGACGCTCGGAAACATCTACCTATTCGACAAGCGCCACGAAAAATCTATCGCCGCTTCTCGGAAGGCGCTGGAAATCGATCCCAATTACGCGGACGCCTACGCACAATTGGCTTTGACGCTAAACTATGCAGGCCGGCCCGAGGAGGGGCTGAGCGCAATTGGGAAGGCCGTGCGCCTCGATCCCCGGGAACCGTTCGTCTATGTGCGGATCAAGGGCGCGGCGCACTATCAATTGGAGCAATACGAGGCGGCGATCGAGGCGTTCGAGCGGGTGGTCGCGCGCAATCCCGCCGCTCTTAGGGGTCGATTGTGGCTGGCGGCGGCTTACGCCCAGGTCGGGCGGATCGAGGATGCCGAGTGGGAAGCACAGGAGGTCCTCGCCCTGTTTCCGGATTTCAGTTTGGCGCGCGTGCGGCAAACGGAGCCCTACAAGGACCCGACGCACCTCGATCGCTACATCCAAGATCTGCGCAAGGCCGGGCTGCCGGAATGACCGCTGTGGGTCAAACCCGGAAGTCAGAGACCGCCACGAGAATGTCCGTTGGGGCAAAGCGGACCTCGATTTCGGGCAACGGAAGGTCCGCTTGTAGCCACAAGCGGTCATCCACCACTATTTACGCGTCAAGGTGCGCCAGCGCCTTTTTGAGCGCCTCCTTGGTTTTAGCTTTGTCTGCCCGATTACCGTTGATAGTGATTGTTACGCCCTCATCTTCATGGCGAAACAGGTGTACGTCCTCCGCAAGTTCATCATAAGTGCCTTGAACATTGAAAGTTCGGATTGGATTCGAAAAGCCCTTCACTGTGATTGCTTCTTGTTCTTCGGCATGCAGCCAGTCCTTGACCAGCGAGTAAGTCTCGGCGGCCATCAAAATACCGCCAACGTCCGCGTTGGCTTCCAGTCTTGCAGTCAAATTCACTTCGCCTCCGATGATCGTGTAATCCATGCGGTCTTCGCTGCCAAAGTTACCGACTGTGCAATAGCCGGTGTTGATGCCGATACGTGCTTCAAATGGGCGGTCGATCAATCCTTGTTCCTGCCATCCGGTCTGGAGCTTGCGCAGTCGTCTTTGCATATCT
>CAXMQD010000687.1:0-2359 GCA_964194965.1 uncultured Acidimicrobiia bacterium
ATCGCGGACTTGACCTGGGCCGAGGCGACCGGCAGCCGGTAACGCAATGGACTCGGCCGGGCGGCGCCGGTCATGGTGAGCGGCAGGCGGCCACCGTCGCGGGCGGCGAAGCGGGCGCCCATTTCGCCGAGCGGCGCGATCACCCGGGCCATGGGCCGGGCCCGCAAGCTGGCGTCGCCGGTCAGCGTCGCGGTCACCGGATGGCCGGCCAGGACCCCCATCAAGAGGCGCGCGCCGGTGCCCGAATTGCCCAGGTCCAGAACTGTCTCCGGCGCCGTCAGTCCTCCCAGTCCACGCCCCCAGACCCGCCAGACGCCGTCCTCTTCGCGGACGATCTCGGCACCGAGCGCGGTCATGGCCTCGGCGGTCCGCAGCACGTCCTCGCCCTCGAGCAGACCACGGATTTCGGTCTCGCCCACGGCCAGCGTGGCGATCATCAGCGCACGGTGCGATATCGATTTGTCGCCGGGGATTTGGGCGCTGCCGTTGAGCGCCTCGCTGGGCTGGGCGGTAAGCGGTCGCATGGTTCTAATACCAAAGATCCTGGATCAAAGACCCATAGAGGCGGCAGCCTCGAACAGAAGTCCCGTCTCTACCACATCCCCACGGCGGAACAAGGCGGCAGAGCGACCGCCGATTTCCCGGGCGCGGGGTGCAATTACCTTTTGACAGCGCCCGAGGATCATGGCAATTGGCTCGCCCGAGATCCCCGGGCGGGCGGTTCCCGAGGCAACGTTGTTGGAGGAAGCTGGTGGCGAAACTGGAGTGGGGCGTCAAACGGGTCTGTCAGAGCTGCGCAGCCAAGTTCTATGACCTGAACCGCTCTCCTATCACCTGTCCAAAGTGCGCCGCGCCGTTCGACCCCGACGCGCTGCTGAAATCGCGCCGCAGTCGGCCGGCGCCGGCCAAGGCCGCAAAGCCCAAACCGCAAGCGGCCGCCGCTAAGGAATCCAAGAAGCCGCCGGGGGACGATGGCAAACTCGGCGACGACGGCGACGAGGCCGCCGCCACGCCGGACGACGACCAGGGTGACGATACGCTGCTCCAGGATACCTCCGATTTGGGCGGCGACGACATGAGCGAGGTCGTGGTCACCAAAACCGACGACTGAGCCGTGGGGCTGGCGCCGGCGGACGTGGGCGGCTTGGCTCCGGGCCTTTAACGGGGCACCAGACCCGGCCGGGACGGCCATTTTTCTCTTGCGCTCGCACGGGCCGCTTCCTAGGTTTCGGGCCGACGCCCGCCATTTTTTTGGGCGCTTCGATTTTTGTGGGGCCGTAGCTCAGTTGGGAGAGCGCTACAATGGCATTGTAGAGGTCGTCGGTTCGAGACCGTCCGGCTCCACCAAAATCAATGGCTTAGCAGATTCTCTGCTAGGCCATTTTTTATTGCATCATGAAAAACGTTGAGTTTCTGCGGTTTATTCAATAGTATATTTCTGTACGTTTTATGCACATTTTTGAAGCCTCGCGCAAATGGGCCGACATCCTGCTACTGATCGAATTGTCCTTCAATACGGGTTGCACCTGTATCATCGCAACTCGACGATCTGGCAGGTCTATATCAGGCTCAAGAAGCGGGACCCAATCCGGAAATCACTCTGGACCGACGATTTAGCAGAAGCCAAGGAGCTGGCTTGGCAAGAGTATATTGAGGCTAAAGAGCGGCTTGTTCGAAACGAACCCCTGAGAGCCGTCACTTTCAAGAAACTGACCGAAGATTACCTGCTGACCAAATCGGCCAAGCCTTCCGTGAAGTACCACAAGGATACGATCGCGCGTCATTTCACACCCTATTTCACGGCGAACGTGGCGGATTTCAGTCGGCTCACGGACAACGACATCGTCAGCTACATGCAGTGGCGGCGGCAAAAGAGCGCCAACGAAGGAAAGACACTCTCAAACAAGACATTGAACCGGGAGAACAGCGTTCTCAGCCAAATCATAAAACATGCGGTCAAACGAGGCTATCTGACGAAGGAGAATGCCCCGACTGTCGAACGAGAGCAGGAAGATCACTCCAGACGGCCGAATTTTACGCGGGATGAGTATGCCAAGCTGAGAAACGAAGCCCGGAGCCGAATTAGGGATATATTGAATGTGCTATAAACCCAGGGGAGGCGAGGCATGAGCTGGCGTCGACATCCACCCCGAGCGATCCAAGGACAGCATCACGCGGTCGCGAAGCTGGCGCGCGGATATTTGATCCTGTGCCTCCTCGTTCTCTCCGCCTGTGCCACCTTCAATCCGCAGAAGCACGACTCCATCGGGTTCCATGCGCGGGTGGTCACTCAGACCAAGGGCGGCGCCACCGTCTCGGCAGTCGCGTTGGGTCCGCAGGAGACGCGACAGGCCTTCGG